>CAYHRR010000014.1:6489-19339 GCA_964358875.1 uncultured Planctomycetaceae bacterium
TCGGGCAACCGTCGAAGCAGTCGAAGGTCCCATCGCTATCGCTGTCGAGATCGGCGACCCCGCAGCCGCACACGCCGGGCACGATCTTGGCGGGATCGCTGGGGCAACCGTCGGCAGTCACGGTCACGACATCGGTCACGGCGCCGGACAAGGCGAACACCGTCAGTTCGAGCACGTACACGCCGGGCTGCGTGAAGGACGCCTCGGTGGACAGCGCGCTGGAATCGTCGAAGCTGACCGAGCCCGGTCCACTCTGCACGCTCCACTGCACGACTTCGGGAATGCCCTGCACGATCAACGCGTGCGGCGAACAACTCGTGACTTGCGGCCCGAGGTCGGTGGTCGCGCCCGTCGTCGGATCGAGTTCGATCAACTGCCCCGCGACGACGTTGCCCATCGAGAGGACGCCCTTCGAGCCGTACAGCTTGCCGCCGTAGAACTCGAGCTCCTCGATGCGACCGTTGGGATCGGGTTGCGTCGTCACGACCTGCGTCGGCGCGCCCGTCGTCGGGTTGATCGACAGGAGCCAACCGGTGTTGTTGTCCTGCGCGATGAGCTTGTTGCTCACGGCGTCGTAGGCTAGCGAGCGGATCAGTGTGTAACCGGCCAGCGAACTCGAACCGACGGTCGTCACCGCGCCGGTCGTGCGGTTGAACTTCAGCAGTTGCTTGCGGAACAGATCGACTCCGAACAGCCGATCGTTGACTGCGTCGTAGGCGAGCGACGAAACGTTGGCCCACTGCGATGAGAAGGCCGGCCCGACCGGAGTGACCACGCCGGTGTTCGCGTCGAGCGTGTAGATGCGGCGCAGCGTCGTGTCGACACCCCAGTACTGCGCCCCGATCGCCACGATGTCCGAAGGGAAGCCGTACACCGTGCCGCCGGCGGTTTGCAGCGGCCCGACCGCCGACTGGCCCGTCGTGGCGCTGAACTTGACGAGCATGTCCTCGGTCGCGCCGTTGCCGTCGGCAGTCCACCAGCCGAGCGCCGTGCCGTTGATCACCGCGCCCGACAGCTGCGCTTCACCTGGAAACGACACACTGAAGTCGGTGCCGGCGTCGGCATTGACCTGAGCATGCGCGGCGGCGGTCGCAAAAAGGGCGACGGCGGCCGTAGCGAGGAGGCGTTGGAGCATCGGACGGGTGTTACGGCGACGAAAGGATACCGCAATTCGCCGACTGGACAGGAAAGTGCGCAATCTCGAAAACAGGCGCGATTCAGGGCGCAAACGTGATCGCGAGACCGTTCGAAGTGTTGGTGTGTCCGCCGCACACCGAGGCGCCGTCGCGGTACCAAGCCTGGAAGTACCAGGTCGTTCCTGCGCCGATCGCGCCGCCCGAAGACGCGACGGGGCCGACGACGCTGAAGGCCCCCGCGCTGCCGGAGTCGGCGAGCGCGAAGCGTTGGGTTTGTCCCGCGACACAGCGCAGTCCGTCGCCCCAGTGGGTGCCGAACAACCCGTTCTTCGACTGCGTGCCCATGTAGATCACACCCGCTTGATCGCTCGGCATCCCGCTCGCGACGAGCACCGCGTCGTCGCTCGAAACGCTGGTCCCGCCGCTGTTGGCAAGCCGCGCGCCGACCTGCGTCGAGTTGGCGCAACCTTCGCCCGCCGCCGCAGCGTTGCCGCACGGACAGGCCGTGCCGGAACCGTCTCCCGAGCAATAGGCCGTTCCGTTCGGATGGCAGTTGCCGGGCAGGATCTCGAGCGGATCGCTCGGGCAGCCGTCGGCGGTGACGACCACGCTGTCCGATAACGCGCCGTTCGCCGTGTAGACCGTCAGTTCGAGCACGTAGACGCCTGCGGCACCGAACGTCACTTGCGAGTCCAGCGCAGTCGCGTCGCTGAACGTCGCGCTTCCCGAACCGCTCAACACGCTCCACTGCACGCGCTCGGGCACGGACACCACGTGCAAGCAGTGCGGCGAAACCTCGAGCAACGGCGCGCCGATGTCCGCGTACGCGCCGCTCGTTCGATCGAGGCGCGCCAATTGGCCCGAGCTCAAGATGCCCATCGAGAAAAGGCCGCGCGAGGCGAACAGCTCGCCTCCGAAGAACTCGAGCTCCTCGACGCGCCAACTCGAGTTCGGCATCAACCAGGCCGAGCGCGTGACGACGCCCGTCGTCGGATGGATCGAGAGCAACCAACCGCTCGAAGTGTCTTGAGCGAACAGGCGATCGCTCGCCGCGTCGTAGGCGAGCGAGCGCACCAACGGATAGCCGACGAGCGTCGTGCCGCCGACATCCGTGACTTGTCCTGTCGCTCGGTTGAACGTCAGCAGCTGCTTCTTCGCGGTGTCGACGCCGAACAGTCGATCGTTGACGGCGTCATAGGCGAGCGAGTTCACGCTCGTGTAGCGCACGGCGAAGGCCGAGGAGCCGATCAACGTGCCGATGCCCGAGGTCGGATCGAGCGTGTAGAGACGTCGTTGGCCGACATCGATCCCCCACAGCACGCCGTTGATCTCGACCAAGTCGCCCGGCCATCCGAGCGCCGTCCCCGCTGCCGTGCGCAACGGACCCACCGCGAGCGTGCCCTTGATTTCGGATGCGCGCACGAGCATGTCCTCGGTCGCGTTGTTGCCGTCGGCCGTCCACCACTCGAGCGGCGCGCGGCCGACGACCGAGGCGTTGAGCTGCAGCGCGTTCGGCCAAGCGATCGTCGCGTCCGGACCTGCATCGGGTGCTTGCGCGTACGCGCCCTGGGCGAGCACGACGGCGGCAAGCGCTGCGACGAGTTGATGGGTAGGCATTGCGGGCAAGCGCCTGCCGGGCAGGAAGGGCGAAGAGGGCCAGGAAGCCGCTGCGCTCGAACCTCCGAACGTCGGCCTTCCAAGAAACGCAAGGCAGCGCCGCGCGTGACACGCCATGCGAAAGGAAGAATCTTCGCTGCGTCTCGTGCCAAGGTCCGCGACGGAGGCGTCGCGGCGCCGAACGCACATTTCGACGGCTTCAACGGCAGTCTCGGATCGCGCTACACCTGCGCGCTCAACGCGAGGCTCGGCGCGTCGCGAGTGCGCGACCGGCCGCGCGTGCCGGAGGTGCCATTGCGCATCGATCCGCAGGCGAGCTGCGGGCCGAGCCGCGCTCGTGCGGGGCCACGGACGTGGCGCGCCGACGTCGCGAGCACGACAACGAAGTCGAATCGACCGCGCTACGGCTCGAGCGCGCGCACACGTAGCGAGTGGAACGTGATCGTGCCGCGCTCAATCACCAAGCGAAGGCGGCCACGCAGCGCGCGACTCGCGCGCGTCGGCGCGAGCAATCCCGCGCGCCGCGACCAGTCCTGACCGCCGAGCTCGTACTCGACAACCTTGATGTCGTTGAGCCAATGCTCGACGTGTCCGCGCCGCGCCACGATGCGCGAACGGTTGAGCGCGCCGGCGGGCAGCGCGGCGTCGACGGCGCATTCGTGCAGGTCGCAATTTGCACCGGCTGTGCGCAGCGGATCGCGCGCTGCGAGGCTCGTCGCGTCGTCGACCAGCTGGTAGCGCGGCGCGCGCGCGCCGTCGTCCGCCGCGCGAAACTCGACGCCGCCTTCTGCGCCGTGCGACAAGCTCCAGGTGAATTCGAGCTCGAAATCGCCGAAGACGTCGACGCTTTCGAGCGGCGCGGTGCTGCTCGCATCGACGGACTCGCGGCCGGTGACCGTCCACAACCGCTCGTCCGCGGCGGCTTGCCAACGCGCCAACGCACCCACAGGAAACGCGTCGCTCCAACCGTCGCGGGCGTCCCCGCCCGACAGCGTCACGTCGAATGCCGCCGGACGCGGTCCGGAGTCGATGAACTCGCGCTCGGTCGGATGGTGGTGCAGCGTGTACAGCACCGACGACGACCACAAGCGCGCACGGTCGGACGACAAGATCGGCCCGGTGAAGCGCAAACGCACGAGGTGCTCCTCGCGCAAACCGTCGACGACCAGTTCGACGCGCCGACGATCGAGCGAAACGCGCGCCTGGCGCAGTTGCACGGGTTCGAAGCTGCCTCGCTCGTCCAGCGCGCATTGCTCGAGCGCGTACAGCTCCAACTGTTCGCCGAGCCCGTCGGCGAGCGCCGCGCTGAACTCGAGCTCGAAGCCGCGCACGACGGCGCGCATCGCACGCACGTCGAACAGCGCGGCGTCGCTCTCGCGCAGCTCACGCACCAGCGGCCAATCGCCGCCGAGGTTGTAGGGCGAACCGTACAGGTGCAGCGCACCGCGTTCGTCGGCGACGACGCGACTCGTGCGCTGTCCCATGTTTTCGGCGAACAAGAACGACGCGCCCTGCAGCACGCCCTCGCACTCGTCGAGGAACACGCGCGACAACCCGAACGTGCGTGCGCCGCCGAGCAAGGCTTGGCCCGCCCACAAACCGCTGCGCCACCACGCCGGCGTTCCGCACAGACCGTGGGACTTGCGCTGTTCGTCCGCGAAGGGCACGAGCGTCGGCTCGAACGCCGCGCCCGGTTGTGGATCGAAGCCGAGGCAGCACAGCAGCGGCAACGGCGTGCGTGGATCGCTGCTCTGGTCGTCGCTCAACCACAGACGCCCGACCGGATCGACCGAAAGACCGCGCGGCGCGCGCAGTCCGCCGCAAATCGTCGAGACGGCAGCGTCGTCGAGTCCGATGCGCAGCAAGCGCCCTCGTGCTTCGAAGCGTGCGCCGCGGCGGGCGGCGCGCGGTGCATCGTCGGCGCTGCCGAGCGCCACGAACAACGCGCGGCCCAGCACCGCCAACGCGACGCCCTCGAGTCGATCGGGCCGGGCCGCATTCCAACTCGCATCGATGCAGCGGTATTCGTCACACACCAAGTCGCCGTCGACATCGAGCAACTCGGTCAGCTCGGTGCGCTGCAACACGAACATTCGTGCGCCGTCGACCACGACGCCCGCCGGACGATCGAGCCCGTCCGCGATGCGCCGGATGTCGCGCGCGTCGCCGTCGGCAACGGACCACAACGTGCCCGGCTCCGAGAGCACGAGCCAGCGTCCGTCGCGCGTGCGCGCAAGTCCGCCGTGCTCGAGCGCCACGCGCGGTGCGTCAAAGTTGCCGTCGCGACGCGCGCGTGCGAGCGCCGGGCTGTCGAGCGCGCCGAAGCGCAGGACGTCGCGCAGTTGAAAGCGCGCTGCGAGCAGGTTCGCGGCACCGGACTCCGCGGGAGCCGGCACGCTCGCGCGACGCAACGTGCGCTTGACTCCGCGCGTCGTCGCCGGCACCTCGGCCGAGCACGACAACGCCGACGTCGGGATGTCCTCGAACGCTCGCGCGCCCGGCGGGCACCATTCGACGCGCACTCGCGGCGCGCCGAGTTCGCCGATGTGCTCGACGACGAGTTCGTGAACACCCGGCTCGAATTCGCTCGTGCACGAGCTCGCCTTGCCGCGCAGCGCGAGCACTCCGTCGATGAACAAGCGCGTGCGCGGGCCACCGCTCAATCGAAAGCCCCAGCGCCCGCCCGCCGAGCCGACTTCGAAGGCCGCGTCGACGCGCGTGATCCAACTCGCACCGACGTCGCCGAAATCACCGCGGGCGACATCGAGGTCGAGTTGCGGCGCGACGAGCACGGTGTTCGGCAGTTGCCCCGGCGCCAGTCGCGCATCCGGATCGAGTTCGCCGTAGGTCTCGAAGGTGCGCACGAGCACGCCCGCGCGGCGTGACGACGGCGAAGTCGACTCGGTCTGCAACGGCGCGCGCGGCGCCGGCGCGTCCGGCTGCGCCACCTCGACGGCGGCGATGTTCGCGCTCGCACCGGTCGCGAGTGCGTCGCTCGCAGCTTCGTTCGCACGCTGCGCTCGCGGCGCCGTACAAGCGCACAAACACACAGCCGCAGCGAAAGCAGCGCGCACCGGCCTCATTTGCGTGCACGCACGCGGTCGGGCGCGGCGAAGAAGTAGATGAGTTCGTTCCACGCCTCGGCACCGACGAGCGGCATGCGCGCGCTCCAGCGCCGGCAGCCCTCGCCCTCGCAGGGCTCTTCGATCAGATCCGCGAGCTCCTGCACGACGACTCCGCCGCGCACGCGATCGGAAAGCGTCAAGCACAACTGCGCACCGTCGGGCACGCCCGTCGCATGGAACGTGCGGCGCAGCCCGAGCATGTCGGCACGCACCCACGGCGCGATGGCGCTCGGATCATCGGCGAGATCGGCGGGCCGCACGAGTTCCGGCGTTTCCTCGACCAACATGCGCGCGTCGCCGCAGCGCATTTCGTAGCGCAACGTCGCTTGGCCGTCGCGCAGCACGTAGCCGAGCCAACGCGCTTCGACCAACCGCGCTTCGCCGTGCTGCACCAACCACCACACGGCGCCGTCGGCACCGTCGAGTCGCCGCGCGGCGGGCACGTCGACTGAGCGTTCCGCGCTCCCTCGTCCGCTCCACGCGCCGTGCAAGCTGCACCAACGCGCGTCGTAGCTCACCCACAGTTCCGCGTGCAACGCCAAGGTGACCGCGCTTTCGACGCCGTCGACGGCGCCGCGCATGACCCACGGATCGCGCGGACGATCGACGCCGGCGAAGGAAGCTGCGCACGCCGCAGCCGCTAGCACGCACGAGCGCAACCTTGTCCGGAACATGGCCTCGCGCAACGCGCTCACTTCGAAAACGCTGCGTCGAAGGCGACGGCGGAACTCGGGAAGTCGAGCTTGCGCACGAAGGCCACGGCCTCGCTCGCGCCGAATTCGCGGTCCATCGCCGTGTCTTCCCACTCGACGGTCAACGGCCCGGCGTAGCGCAGCTGGTTGAGCATGCGCACGATCGCCTCGAAGTCGACGCGACCGCGACCCGGCGAACGAAAATCCCAGAAGCGTCCGTCGCTGCCGAATTCCGTGTGACCGCCGAACACGCCGGCCGACGCGGCCTGCTCGCTCCACGCGACGTCCTTGACGTGCACGTTCCAAACGCGCGGTCCGAACTCGCGCAGGAAGGCGATGTAGTCGACGCCTTGATAGCCGAAGTGCGACGGATCGAAGTTGAAACCGAAGCGCGGGTGCTCGCCGAGCGCCGCGAGCGCACGGCGCGTGCTCGGGATGTCGAAGGCGATCTCGGTCGGATGCACCTCGAGCGCGAAGCTGACGTCGAGCTTGTCGAACCCGTCGAGGATCGGCCGCCACAACTTGGCGAACTCGGCATAGCCCGCGTCGATCTGACCCGGCAGGTTCGGCGGGAACGAATACACGAGGTGCCAAATCGGGCTGCCCGTGAAACCGACGACGGTCGTGCGGCCCGTGCGCGCGAGTTGCGCCTTCACCGACGCGGGAGCGGCGTCGAAGAACTTGCGCGCCGCTTTGCCTGTGTCGAGCATCTCCTTGGCCGCACGCTTGCGCACGCCCGCGGGCACACCGTCGCCCCACACGTGCGGAGGCAGGATCGCCTGGTGGCGCGGGTCGATGCGATCGGCGACGGCTTGGCCGACGAGATGGCTCGCGAGCGCGAAACTCGCGATGCCGCAGTCCTGCAGCAATTCCCAGTGCTTCTTGCAGTAGTCCTTCTCCCGCAACGCGCGCTGCACGTCGAAGTGATCGCCCCAGCAGGCGAGTTCGAGCCCGTCGTAGCCGAACGCCTTGGCCTTGGCAGCCAGGGTTTCCAGCGGCAAATCGGCCCATTGGCCGGTGAACAAGCACAGCGGACGAGGCATGGATTGAGCTCCGGTGTCGAGGACGGGTGGAGAGGTTAGCGCACGTCCTTGAGCTTGATCGCCGTGCGTTCGCGCGCGCTGATCAGCGCAGCTTCGAGCACGCGCTGCGTCTCGTAGGCGTCGGCAAAATCCGGCAACGGCACTTCGGGCTTGCCTCCGCCGAGCACGCGGCAAATGTCCGCCGCCATGTTGGTGAAGCCGTGCTCGTAACCGAGCACGTGCGCGTCCGGCCACCACGCCGCCGCGTAGGGATGCCGTCCCGCAGCTGTGCACATGATGCGCTTCCAACCGCCGGTGCGCGTGTCGCCCGCTTCGCACAGGTGCAGCAGGTTCATGTCCTCGAAGGCGAAACGCAGCGAGCCCTTCTCGCCGTTGATCTCGATGCCGTTGTCGTTCTGATGTCCGTGCGCGAGTCGCGTCGCTTCGAAGCTCGCAGTCGCGCCGCCGGCGAAGCTCGCCAAGAAGAGCACGCAGTCGTCGACGTCGCTCTTGCCGAGCTTGTTCGTGCCCGGAATCGAGCGTTCGGTGATGAAGGTGCGCTCGATCGCGCCGTGAATGTCGGTCAGCTCTTCGCCGACGAGGAAGCGCGCCATGTCGACGACGTGAGCGTTGAGATCGCCGTGCGCGCCCGAACCCGCGAGCTTCTTCTGGAAGCGCCACGACAACGACGTGTCGGGACCGCCCCAACTTTGCAGGTAGTGCGCGCGAACGTGGTAGATGCGCCCGAGCACGCCTTCGCGCATCAACTGATGTGCGAGCGCGACCGCGGGACAGCGCCGGTAGTTGAACCACACGAAGCTCTTGACGCCCTTCTTGGCGGCCTTCTTCGCAGCCTCCGCCATCGTGCGCGCGTCGGCGAGCGTTCCGGCCAGCGGTTTCTCGCAGGCGACGTGCTTGCGCGCCTCGAGCATCGCGAGCGCCGGCTCGAGGTGCACGTCGTTCGGCGTCGAAACGTCGACGAGCCCGACCTCGGCATCGCTCGCGATCGATCGCCAATCGGTGCTCCACTTCGACCAACCCCAGCGCGCGGCGAAGGCAGCCAAACCGGCGGCGTCGCGGCCGGCGACCGTGTGCAAGCGCGGTTGCAGCTCGAGCTCGAAGAACTTGCCGGCCTGCGACCAAGCGTTGGAATGCGCGCGACCCATGAAGCGTTGGCCGATGAGCGCGACGTTGAGCGGACTAGGCATCGAGAACACCTGAAGGGAACGGACCGTGGATCGAGACTCGCGGCGCAAAACATAGCGAGCGCAAAGACGAAAGCGCGCGCTTCTCGTGCGGCGCGATTGCCGGATGCGCGCGCTGCTGCGACGATGGCGCGCCCTCCCGGGACTGGACATGCTCGAACTCCGCACCCTCGTGCTCTCGCTTGCGCTGTGTGTCGTGACCGCGAGCGGGCGCGACGAGCCGCGCAAGCGCGGCGACGGTCGAGGCGCGCCGACGACGACCTCGACTTCGCTCAACGTCGCGCTGGTGCGCTGCACCCCGACCTCGATCAGCGTCAACGGAGCCGCGCCGATCGCAGCCGGCAATCCGATCGCGCAAGCGCTCTCGAACGCAGGCCCCGGCAGCACGATCGAACTCGCGCCCGGCGACTACCCGGCCTTCGCGATCGGCCTCGACAAGCAAGCGCCCTGGAACGCGCGCATTTCGGGCGGCACGGCGCTGCAGCCGATCGTCGTGCGCGCCACGGGCAAGGTGCGCATCGTCCCGCAATCGGGCGGCGACACGATCGCCATCGCGCAGCAGTTCGCGTGCTCCAACGTCGTCTTCGAAGGCCTGACGATCGAAGCGGGCTACCGCGCCGGGATCATGTTCTACAAGTGCGGGCCCAATCAGCTGCACGATGGCTTCAAGTTCAAAGACTGCGAGATCCTCGGCGGTTTCGACCATCTCACGGGCCAAGGCCGCAACTCGAAGTGGGGCGTGTGGGGTCACTCGCTCAAGGACTTCGAGTTCGTCGGTGCGACGCGCCCGGCCGTGATCACGGGCCTGCGCAACGAGCACGCCTTCTACCTGCAGAACGCCAAGGGCGACATCACCATCGACAACGTGCAGGCCTCGCGCTTGGGTCGCACGTTCATCCAGATCACGGCGCGCCCCGGCGACGGCGAGGCCGGCCTGGGCACGATCACGGTGCGCAACTGCGTCGTCGAGGACGCGTGCATCGCGATCGGCGACGACCACAAAGGCGGTTCGGCGTTCACCGTCGCCGGCAGGCACCTCGGCACGTTGATCTTCGAGAACAACAAGTACCGCGCAGGTTTCACGCCGGGCATCCAACGCTTGACGCGCGAGGGCGTGCCCTACGGCACCGGCGCCTTCGTCGCCTGGGACGGACGCGGCGCGTCGAACGGCACGTTGATCCTGCGCAACAACGATTTCGAGCTCGCGCCGGGTTGCGGCGATCGACCGCTGGTGTCGATCGGCGGCTGCAAGGACGTGCAGATCCTCGGCAAGAACCGTTTCGTCGCAGGACGCGCGAGCGCGCTCGAGCTCGATCCGGTGCTGCCCGGTTTCGCGAGCAATCCCAACGGCAAGGTGGTGCTCGACAAGGCGGCTGAGATCAAGGGCGCGGTGCGCAGCGGCGGGCGCGACACGAGCGTGGCCGAACTTCAAAAGCAGCGCGAAACGAAGCCGCGCAAGGAACCTGGCGGCGCCGTCAAGTGACGCAGCGCGTTCACGCTGCCGGTTGCACGGCAGTGAACGCGACTTGCGCGGGCAGCCGGATGCGGGATCGCGACGTCGGATCGCGACGTCCAATGACGACGTCCAATGACGACGTCGACTGGCGTCGTCGAAGTCGACGTCAAGGTCGACGCCGACGTCAAAATCGATGTCGAAGTCCTTGTGAACGCACGTGGCCGCGAGTGCGGAAGCTCGCGCGCAAGTGCGAACGCGGGCCGCTCGCGTCGCACGCGAACGGCCCGCAGTTTCGAAACGCGTGGCGTGACGCTCAGTGCATCGGCTTGAGCTTCGCCAGCGCGACCAAATGCGCGGCGCGTTCCGCCGTCTTCGTCCCGGCGTGCTTCTCCGCCAGCTTCTGCAGCGCTTTGACGTTGCCGTCCTCGAAAGGCTTGTCCTTCGACATCTTGTCGACGAGCTTGGCGAGCGCGTCGGACGCCTCGCGTTCCTTCGCAAGCGTCGCATCGCCGGTCAAGCGCGCCTTCTGCTCGGCCACCTTCGCGGCGAGTTCGGCGTTGGCCTTGGTCGCCTTCTCGAGCACGTCGAGCATGCGTCCGGCCTCGCTGACGTAGCCGTTGTCGAGCATCCACTTCGCGCGGCGCAGGCGTGCGTCGATGCGACTCGCGAACTCCTTGCGCGCAGCTGCGGCGGCGTCGCCGTTGACCGGATCCGCGGCGAGCTTGTCGCACTCGGCGAGCGCCGCAGCGATCTCACCCTTGGCAAACGCACTCCACGCTTTCTTGAGTGCAGCCGGCGTGCCCGCGGGCGCGTCCTTGGACTTCTTGACCTCGGCGGCGATCGATTCCTCGATCTGCTTTTTCATTTCGAGCGGATTGCCGCTGTGCAGCAGCGTTCCGTCGGCGCCGAGCAAGGCGAACTTCGGCAAGGTGTTGCCCGACACGTCGACGGGCCGTTCGAGCGTCCACATCGCGCCCGCGCCCATCCACTTCATGTTCCAGGCGAAGGCCTCGGCCGTGTCGGCGTCGGCGCCCTGGGATTCGACGAAGATGACCGTCAGGTCGTCGCCGTATTCCTGCTTCAACTTGATGGAGGCCGGCACGGACCCCCCGACGCAATTGGGTCAACGCGTGCCCCAGAAGTCGATCAACACCGGCTTGCCGCGCAGCTCGGCGAGGCTCTGCACACCGAACGATCCGATCGGCGGAGTTTGGAACTTGTAGTCCTTCGCGCCGTCGCGCGCGGCGGCACCGGCCGGCGCGGAAACGACGGACGTGAACGAAGCGATCCACGCGGCGCTCGCCACTGCGAGCGCGACGCCGAGGATGCGTGTCTTGGGGAACGACATGTCGAGTGACCTCCTTGGAAAACGTGTTGCTGCGAAGCTACGCGGCATGCCGAGACGCCGCAAGCTCGTGCGGCGCGTCGGACAGGGATCGAACGCGCTCGGTCAGCGCGCACGGCATTTCGAGCTAGCCGCGCCAGGACGCGTCGATTCCGTCGTCACTCGCGCCAAGGCGCGTCGAGCTAGTCGCGCCAGGGCGCGCCGGTGTAGTCGCGCCACGGCGCTCCGATCCAATCGCGCCAAGGCGCGCCGGTGTAATCGCGCCACGGCGCTCCGGTCTAATCGCGCCAAGGCGCTCCGATCCAATCGCGCCAAGGCGCTCCGATCTAATCGCGACAGGACGCCGCTCCGATTCACTCGCGGCAGGGCGCTCCGATATCCGCGACGACGACGTAGCCGAGGAAGGCTGCGGCTTGCGGCGCCGCGAAGCCTCGCTTGCGCGCCACGAACGTCACGGTGAGATCGGCTCGAAAACACGGGCCCGGCGTGCTGCCGTCGTCAGCGTCCAGTCCCGAGGGCAGGTCGAGCGACACCTTGAGCGGACCTGCGACGGCGTTGAGCGCGGCGATCGCGGCCGCCACTGCGCCGCGCGGCGCGCCGCTCGCTCCGGTCCCGAGCAACGCGTCGACGACGGCGTCGGCTTCGCGCCAACGCGCACATGCAGCCGTCAACTCCGCCGCTTCGGCGATGCGCTGCACGTCGACGCCGAGGCGCCGCACGATCTCGCAGTTCAAAGCCGCATCGCCGCGGAGCTCGCCGGCATCGCAGACGCTGAAGCACTCCACGGCATGGCCGTCGTTGAAGGCGTGACGCGCGACCACGTACCCGTCACCGCCGTTGTTGCCGCGCCCGCACACCACGGCGATCCGCCACGGCGCCGGCCCGCGCCGCGCGGAGAGGGCTTGCACGCGCAAGCGCGCGAGCATTCGTTCGCACGCCTGGCGCCCTGCGTTCTCCATCAACACGGCGCCGGGGATGCCGAGCACGCGCTGCGCGTGTTCGTCGAAGGCGCGAGCCTCGGCGCGCGACAGCGTCCTCTCGGGCTTCGATTCCACGGGCCCGTGTGTACGGCGCGCACGGGTGTTGTCAACGCACACACATTTCGCACGAGCACCGCGGGTCGAGCGCTTGCGCAGTGGCGACCTCCGCGCCGACAATCCGCGCCGCTTGGCTACGGTCCATTTCACTCCCCACTTGGCGCGCTTTTTCCCGACCCTGAAGTCGCTCGATGTGGCGGCCGGGGACTTGGCAG
>CAYHRR010000015.1:0-19113 GCA_964358875.1 uncultured Planctomycetaceae bacterium
ATCTCGAGCGTGGCTACATGCACGGCTTCGATGCCGGCGCGTCCGGCGCACGCGGCCTCGACATCACCACGCGCATTCGCGAGAAGCGCCCGTCGCCGAGCCTCGCGCTCGACAAGCCTCGCAACGCAGACCAGGGACTCTTCGAAGCGCATTGGTCGGTGTGAAGCGGCGCAGCGCGGGAACTCATCGAGAATGTCGCGCGAGCATTGACAGCGAGGACGAGCTCCGTGCAAATTCCGCAGCCCCGCGAACCCCTGCGAAGAGGCACTCCATGATTTGCATCCAACATGCTCTGCGTTCTTTCGCCGCCGTCGGCATGACCGTCGTTCTCATGTCGTCCGCGTTCGCGGTCCCGCAACAGGAGCAGGCGACCGGCGCTCTGCAACCCGCGGACACGCAGGGCGTGGCTCCGGAGATCGATCCGTCGGCGCTCGGCAGCTTGGTTGCGCTGCTCGTCGGCGGCGGCCTGCTGTTGCACGCGCGACGCGGCGTCAAGACCGCTCGCGAGAGCTGAGCTTCGGAGCACCGACGCATCGAGCGCGTGCCCGGTCCCGGTAGCGGACGCGGCGGACGCGGCGCTTGGCTCGCTGCGCTGCTGATCGCCGAAGGTCTCGCGCTCGGCGTGGGTTTTGACCTGACCGCGCTCCGCCGACTTCCGTCGGGCTGGTGGTCGCCCTTCGTGGTCCGCACCGGATGGCTGATGCCGGCGGCGACCAGCATGTGCGCCGCGCTCGCGCTGATCGCCATGGCGCGCAGTCGCGCGGCGCGCGAGCCGCCACCGTGGCGCCTTCCTCACCGGCCGCTGCCGTACGTCGGGCTGCAGCTCTTCGCCTTCGCGTCGCTGCTCGCCGTCGTGAACGAGCTGTTCCACGCCGGTGCCGAACTCGAGCATCCCGGCGCGTGGATCGCGACTTTGCTCGCGTTCGCAGCAGCGACGCTCGGCGCGTGGCTGGCAGCGCTCGTGCCGCCGCGCGCGCTCGTAGCTTTGGCCCGCCGACACGCCATCGAACTCGCGGCAGGTCTGGCGCTGGGCGCGCTCGCGTTCGTCGTCGGGCGTTGGGCCCAGGACCTGTGGATGCCGCTGCGTCGCGCGACCTTCGCCGCAGCGGGAGCATTGCTCGGCGTGTTCGAACCGCGGATGCGGGTCGAGCCCGAGACGCTGACGCTCGGCGCCGGCGACTTCGCGGTGACGATCGCGCCGGATTGTTCGGGCTACGAGGGCATCGGGCTCGCGTGGGTGTTCGTGCTCGCCTCGTTGGCGCTGTTCCGCACGGCGTGGCGTTTCCCGAACGCTTGGCTGCTGTTGCCGCTCGCGACGCTCGCAGCATGGAGCGCCAACGTCCTGCGGTTGGTCGCGCTCGTGTGGATCGGAGCCCACGTTTCGCCGCAGCTCGCGCTCGGCGGCTTCCATTCCTATGCGGGCACGCTGCTGTTCTGCGGCGCGGTGCTCTCGACCGTGGCGCTCGCGCTGCGCTCGCCGCGGTTCGCGCGCGCCCATGCAGACGACGCGCCCAACCCGGCCGCGCCGTACCTCGTGCCGTTTCTCGCGAGCGTCGCGGCGGCGTTGGTTGCACGCGCTTTCGCCGGCGACCAGGGCGGGCCGCTCGATTGGCTGCCGCCCGCGGTCGGACTGTGCGCGGCGGCGTGCTTCATCGCGCACTACCGACGTTGGGATTGGCGCCCGACGCCGTTCGCGTTCGCGAGTGGGATCGCGGTCGCAGTCGTGTGGGCCATCGCTGCCAAGCTCGGCGCGTCGTAAGCTGCCTCAGCAGCGCGGCCCGCAGGCATGGCGCTCGCCGTTCAGCTCGCACACACCGTCCTGGTCGTGCCGCTGATCGAGGAACTCGCCTTCCGCGGCTTTCTCGCGCGACGCATCCATGCGGCGGATTTCGAGAGCGTCGCGGCCGAGCGCCTGCCGTGGCCGGGCATCGCGCTCTCCGCGCTGGCCTTCGGACTGTTGCACCGCAGCCTGATCGCAGGCGTGCTCGCCGGTATCGCCTACGCGCTGATCTACCGGCGCCACGGCCGCATTTCCGAAGCGGTTTGGGCCCACGCGATCACCAACGCGGCGCTCGTGGCAGCGGCTTTTGCGACGGGCGACTGGGCGCTGTGGAAGTGACGCGCGCCGCGGCGACGCGTGGAGCACTCGGTCAACTGGCCGAGGTCGCACCAGGATCTCGCGCGCGACGAAGCCGTCGGCGACTTGAGCGCAGCTTCGTCGCGCAATGGACGCGGCAGAGCTGCTCGACACGCAGGCGCAGTTCGGCGCCGAGCACGAACCTGGCGTGTAGCGATAGTCCGGCGAAATCGCCATGCACCGAACTGGGCACGAAGAGCGGCCGGATTCCGCGGATGCGGCGCGAGACTCCGCGCATGTAGCCGGTCCGCGGCGTTGCAGCTAGCGTGACCCCATGGCGACACGTGCTCGATGGAAGCTCGCAGCGACGGCAGTCGCGACCTTCGTTGTGCACCAGCTCGCGCTGTACGGCTCGTTCCTGATGATGATGCACGCGTTCGTCGAGCGCGGCACGGAGAGCGCGGGTCCGTTCACGATTTCTGAGATCGGCACTGCGCTGTTGTGCGTCCTCGGCTTCCCATTCATCGAACTCGCGCTGTGGCTGCGCACGACCGACAGCATCGCGCCGTGGGTCATCGGCGCATCGACGCTGTCGAGCGCGAGCTGGGCGGCGTTCGCGGTTTGGTTCGTGCGGCGGAGTCTGCGGCGTGCGGAGCGAAGCGCATGAAGAGCCGCACGCTCGCGGTCATCGTTTGGCTCGCCGTGTTCGCGCTGCACGCGACGACGCTCTTGCTGGCGTACGTCCTCGCCTTCAGCGGCGTCGCGAGCCACGGTCCGACCTCGGGACCGTCTGCGACGGCGCAATTCGGCGTGGCGCTGGCCACCGTGCTCGGCTTCCCGTTCCTCGATCTCACGCAGATGTTCATGGGCAGCTTGCCGTCGGCGGGCTGGTTGCTCGTTTCCGCCGTCCTCACGAGCGCGACCTGGGCGAGCGTCGTGACATGGTTCGTACTGCGTCGCCGCGCGCGCACACCCTAGCTCTGAGTGCATTTCTCGACACGGCGTTGCAGGCCTGTGGAGCACGGCGGTCCGTGCGAGCACTTTCCGGGACGCCGCACACTCGTCGCGTCGTCGACCGTAAGCGACCTGCGTTCGCCCAACGAGAAAGGACGCCGCTCGCGCTCTTGCGGGCTGCCCCCTGTTTCCGCGCCGACGCCTGGGCTGAACTGACCGCCAAGATCCGCCGCGCCGGGTTCGTTAACCGGCCTCCACCCGTTCGCTAATCGCTGCCATGAACCGACTCGTTCGATCGTTGTTCGCCTCACTTCTTCCGTGCGCGTGCCTTTCGGTCGCAGCATTGCCCGCGTGCTCGCTGTCGGCGGCACAAGTGCCGGCCGTCGTCGGCGCTTCGGCGCAGACGGAGCAGGGTGTGCCCGATGCGTTGCGCCAGGCGCTGCTCGCCGGCGAATGGGACAAGGCGCTCGCGGAACTCTCGCGACTCGAAAGCGATCGGCCTGCCGCGCTGGATTGGTGGACCTACCTGCGCGGCACCACGTTGATGCAGGCCAAGCGCGCGGGCGAAGCGATCGAGGCCTTCGCGAGCGTCGAGCGTCGCGATCCGCCGAGCGAGTGGCGCACCAAGGCGCGTTTCGCGCACGCGGATGCGTTGCGCGAACTGGGGCGCGCGAAGGAAGCCGAGGCGATCTACGAAGAGGAAGCGCGACGCCTGCTTTCGGAAACGCGGCAAGAGGAGATCGCGGCGATCTACTTCGGCTTCGCCGATCAGCTTTCGACGCCGCCGCCCGCCGGATCGCCCGAGCGCAGCACGCTCGACTACAACCGCGCCGGCGCGCTGTACCTCAAAGTGCTCGGCCTCGAAGTGTCGGCCGCGACCCGCGAACGCGCGCTGTACCGCCGCGTCGTGTGCCAGATGGCGCTGTCGAGTTGGAACGAGGCGGTCGCCGCCGCTGCGCAGTACCGCTCCGAGTTCGATCCGTTGACGAAGGGCTCGAAGGCGATCGGCGAACACGTCTTCGAGGTGTTGTTCAAGAACGCCGATGCGTTGCGGCGCGCGCAGGACTTCCGCGGCGCGCGGCGTGCGTTCGAGGACGTCTCGGCCGCCGTCGCTGCGGCGCGCAAGGGCGACGAACCGTGGAGCACGTGGCGCAACAGCACGAACGCGCAGACGCTTGCCGCACTCGAAACGCTCGACGGTGAAGCGCTTTTCGCCATCGCCGGCACGTACCTCGAAAACGACTCGCACACCGCGGCGCTCGCTGTCGCAGCGTTGCGGCGCTTCCTCGCCGCGTATCCGGCACACAAGCAGGCTTCGCAAGCCGCCTTCGACATCGGAATGCGCCAGCGCGCCAGCGGCCGCACCGAGGAAGCGCTCGCGACGTTCGACGCGTTCCTCGCGCAGCCGGATCCGGCGGGGCTCGACTCGGCGCAAGTCGAAGCGCTCGCGCTGTTGCGGATGAGCGCCTTGTTCCAACGCGCCGAAGTGCTCGCGCAGCAGAAGAAGTTCGACGCAGCGATCGCGGTCTACAACGAGTACATCGCGCGTTTCCCGACCGGACCGAATTGGACGGCTGCGCAGCAGAAGATCGTCGAGACCGAGAACGCGATCGGCGCGACGTTGCGCGAGCGCAAGCAATTCGCGGAAGCGCGCGAGGCCTGGAACGGATTCCTCGCGCGTCATCCGCTCGACGGCACCGCGCCGGCGATCCATGCGCTCATCGGCGAGTCGTTCATCGAGCAGGCCGACGCTTTGAAGGCGCTGGCGAAGAAGGAAGCGCGCGAGCCCAACCGCGCCGAGCTCGACTTGCTGTACCGCTCGGCGATCACGCAATGGCGGCGTTGCGTCGCGAAGTATCCGCAGAGCGACACCGCGTCGGCCGCGTTGCTGCGCATCGGCAACGTCGAAGAAGCCGAGCTCGGCGAGCTCGACGCCGCAGTCGCGGCCTACCGCGAGTGCAACTTCGGTTCGTCGGCGGGTGAAGCCGCGCAAGAGCTCGCGCGCATGGTCCAGCCCTCGCTCGTGCTCGTCACCGAACGCGTGTGGCGTTCGGGCGAAGCGCCGCAAGTCAAAGTGCAGGTGCGCAACCTCGAGAAGTTGCAGCTCGAGGTCTACGCCATCGATCTCGAGGCCTATTTCCGCAAGAACCTCTCGCACCGCGCGATCGAGGACCTTGACCTCGATTTGATCGCCGCGGACAAGAAGCTCGAAGTGCCCGTGGCGGGCTACACGAAGTACAAGCGCATCGAACAAGAGCTCGCCTTGCCGGTGCAGGGCGCCGGTGTGTGGGCCGTGGCGGTGACGGCCGGCGACATGCGCGCGACGACGCTCGTGATTTCGAGCGATCTCGACGTGCTCGTGCGCGGTTCGTCTCTCGAAGCGCTGGTGTTCGTCGAAGACATGAAGCGCGGCGTCGCTGCCGCCGGCGTGCGCGTGTTGCTCGCAGGCGTTGGCCAGGACGGAACGCCGGTCGTGTTCGAAGTGACCACCGGCGACGACGGCACGGCGCGCCAGAAACTCGGCGCGTTGAAGGCGGATTCGCAACTCGCGGTGTTTGCCTCACGCGACGGGCATGTCGCGACATCAGGTCTCGGCGCGCGCGCAGCCGTCGGCGCTCCGACGTTGACCGCGCGCGGGATCGTCTACACGGATCGGCCCGTGTACCGCCCGGGCGAAAGCGTGCACTGGCGCGCGATCCTGCGCGACGTCGACGCGAGCGGCCTCACGTTCAAAGCCGGCGCGATCGTGCGCGCCGTCGTCGCCGATGCCGGCGGACAGACGCTTTGGTCGGGCGATCTGCCGCTTTCGCAGTACGGCACCGTCCACGGTGAATTCGCGCTCGATGACTACGCGCAGATCGGCACGTATCGCGTCACGTGCAATCTCGTCGCGGGCATGAGCAGCGGCACGCCCTTCGAAGTGCAGCAGTTCCAAGCGCCGAAGGTCGAGTTGACGCTCGACACCGCGCGTGACGTGTACTTCCGCGGCGAGCGCGTCGAAGTCAATGCGCAGGCCACGTACTACTGGGGCGAGCCGGTTGCGAACTCGCCGTTGCGCGTAACGACGCCCGACGGGCGCGTGAACGACATCGTCACGGATGCAGCGGGCAGCGCGAAGTTCGAGTTCGAGACGCGCGAGTTCTACGACGGGCCGCTCGCCTTCGCCGCGTTGCTGACGCAAGAGCAAGTGCAGGCCGACGGCCGCGTGTTCGTCTCGTCGAGCGAGTACCGCGCGCAGTTGTCGACGGTCGAAGCGACGTACCTCGCGGGCTCGAGCTTCGACGTGACCTTGCGCACGACGGCGCCCGACGGCGAGCCGATCGCGAAGTCGTTGACGCTCGACGTGCTGCGTCGCGAAACAATCGACGGCACTTGGTCGGAGACGAAGCTCGAGTCCTACGAACTCGCGACCTCCGCCGACGGCACCGCGCACCGCTCGCTGTCGCTCACGGCAGGCGGCACGTACCTGCTGCGCGCGTCGGCCGTCGACCGTTTCGGCAATCCGGTGCAGAGCGAACTGGCGCTGACGATCTCCGGCGACGACGACCGCCAAAGGCTGCGTT
The DNA here is from genome assembly GCA_964358875.1 of uncultured Planctomycetaceae bacterium. GTDB lineage: Bacteria > Planctomycetota > UBA1135 > UBA1135 > CAYHRR01. The sequence continues at coordinate 6,595 of CAYHRR010000015.1, forward strand.
TCCTCGTGCAAACCCACCAATGGAAGGTCGGCGAGCGCGCGAGCTTCGATCTGGTCAACCGCACGGAGCCCGGGCTCGCGCTCGTGACCATCGAGAGCGACACGATCCTCGAGCATCGCATCGTCGCGCTCGCCAAGGGTTCGAACGCGATCGAGCTCGCCATCGACAACGCGCACTTCCCGAACTTCACCGTCGCAGCGTCGTTGATGCGCAAGGGCGAGCTGCTCGTCGACGCGACGGAGCTGCAGGTGACGCGCGAGTTGGTCGTCACGATCAAACCGGAGCGCGAACTCGTGCGGCCCGGCGAAAAGGTCGGCGTCGTGCTCAAGGCGCTCGATCAACTCGGGCGGCCGGTGCAGGCCGAGCTCTCGCTCGCGATCTTCGACGAAGCGGTGCTGGCGCTGTTCCCCGACAAGACTCCGGCGCTCCGCGGCGTGTTCGAAGCGAGCACCCGGCGCAGCGGCGCCTTCGCGACGACCTCGAGTTGCAGTTTCCGCTACGACGGCGAGACGCGCGTGATCGCCGAAGCGCTGGTCGCCGAGGCCAAGCAACAGCTCGAACGCGCGCGCTGGAAAGAGGAACGCGCGCAGACCTTGGGCAAGCTCGGTGAGATCGCCTACGCGAGCAACGAACCGCTCGCCGTCAATGCGGCAGCGAGCGAGTGGTTCCTTGGAGGTTTCGACAAGTCGGATCAACAAGCCGAGGACGGGATCGGTCAATACGGCGCCGGCGCGCCCTCGGCGTTCGTTTCGCGCCGCAGCGGCGGCGGAGGCAGAGGCGGCGGTGGTCTAGGTCAGGGCGGCGGCGGAGGTCGCGGCAGCAAGATGAAAGCAGGCCACGGTTCGACGGTGCCGACGGCGATCGCCGAAAACCCGCCCGAATTCGCGTTGTGGATGCCGAGCATCGTCACCGACGCCAAGGGCGAAGCGCGCATCGAGTTCACGACGCCCGCAACCTCGACGCGTTGGAAGTTGATCTCGCGCGGAGCCGATGTCGGCACGCTCGTCGGCGAGGCCGCCGCGTCGCTCGTGTCGAAGGACGAATTCTTCGTCGACCTGCGCGCACCGCTCGCACTCGTCGAAGGCGACGCGCCGCGACTCGTCGCGCGCGTGCACAACCTCACCGGCTTGACCGGCACTGCGCGTCTCGTGCTGCGCGCCGCCAACGGCGCCGACTCGAAGACCTATGTCGCCGACGTCGAACTCGGTGCGCTCGCCGAAGTCGAAGCGACCTTCGCTGCGCTCGACGCAGCCAAGGTCGGGCCTTTGAAGCTCGCGCTCGAGGTCACGGGTGAGCTCAGCGGTGTCGCGCGCGAAGGCAGCGTCGCCGCGACGATTTCCGCGCGGCCTTACCGACCGAGCGCCGCGAGCGCGCTCGAAATCGATGTGCGTCCGTGGGGCCTCGAATTCGCGGCGTCGAAGAGCGGTGTGCTACGTGGCACGGCGAGCTTTGCGCTCGAGCTCGATCAAGCGCGCAAATACGGCGCGCGTTCGCTCGAACTGACGCTCGGCCCGAGCGTCGACGGATTGTTGACGGCTGCGGCGCTCGGCGAGGACGGCGCGAACGTGCGCGGGCCGAGCGACTCCTACGCGGCGGCTGCGAGCCAGTTGCTCGGCGCATGTGCGATGCTCGACGTGATCGAGCGCAGCGGCGCGAAGGACAAGGCGAGCTACGTGCGCATGACGCAACGCGCTCAAGCGCTCGTCGCGCGCCTCGTCGGCACACAGACCGAGGAGGGCTCGTGGCCGTGGATCGGCGCAACGAACCGCGCGCACGTCGAAACCTCGTGTGCAGCGATGGTCGCGTTGGCGCGCGCGAGGTCGCACGGGCTCGAAGTTCCGCAGCGCGCGCTCGATCGCGGCATCGCGTACCTCGACAAGGCCTTCCGCGAGGCCTCGCAACAGGCCGACGAAATCAAAGCGATGTTGTCCTGGGCGCTGTGCAGCTTCGAACGCGGCGACTTCGGCGCGTTGAACCGACTGCACCGCGAACGCGCGCGACTCTCGCCGGCCGCGCTCGCTTACACGGCGCTCGCGCTGGCCGCGATGGACAAGGGGCCGATGGCGCTCGAACTCGCAGAGACGTTGGAAGCGAAGGCCGCGGCTTTCGCGACGGTGGACACGGCGCCCGCGTGCCGCTTCGACAGCGCCGGAAACAGCGCCTGGAATCGCTCGCAAGTCGAAATGACCGCGCTGGCGGCTTTGGCCTTGGAGAGCGCGAAGCCGAAGTCGGACAAGCTCGCTCCGGCGATCGAATTCCTGCTCGCGCATCGACCGTGGTTCGACGGACGAACGCGCGGCTTGGCGGTCGCTGCCGTAGCGACGTTCCGCGGCCGCACGGAACCGGCGACGCAGAACATGCGCGTGATCGCGAAGATCGGTGCGGCGCCGGCGCGCACGATCGAGCTCTCCTCCGACAAGCCGGGCGAGTTGCTGCGCATCGAGCTCGACGCGGCGGACGCGAGCAAGCTGCCGATCGAACTGACGCTCGAAGGTCGCGGCGCGCCGCATTTCACGGCCGTGCTGCGCGGCTTCTCGTCGGATTTCAGGCAGTTGGAGCCGCCGATGCGCGTCGACGCTCACGACTACCTCGCGGCGGCGCCGCGCTATGCCGGCCGCGAAATCGAGACCGGTTTCGGCGTGCTGCAGGACTCGCGCGACTCGTGGACCAACAAGGTCACGGAGCTCGGTTTCGGCGCCGTGACGCGTTGCAGTTTGTCCGCGCGTTGTCGCGGCGACGGCGAGCTGCTCGGCGCGGGCGGCGATTACGTCGTCGTCGAAATTCCGCTGCCGGCCGGAGCGCGCTTGCTCGAAGGCAGCGTTCAGGGCGGCTATGTGCGCCACTTCGAACAACGCGGCGGCTCGCTGTTCGTGCACATCGGCCAACTGTTCCTCGCCGACGAAGGCACCGCGAACTACTGGCGCAGCTGGGAGGTCGAGTACACGCTCGTCGGCGCGGTGCCCGGCATGTACCGCACGCTGCCCGCGGTCGTGCGCAGCCTCTACGAGCCGTCGCGCATGGGGCTCGCCGAAGTGAAGACGCTGGCGGTGCTCGCACGCGGCGAGGCGAGTCGCGACGTCTATCGCCAGACGCCTTCCGAGCAGTTCGCGCTCGGCCAAGCGCTGTTCGAGGCCGGCGAAAAAGAAGCCGCGCGCGTCTTGCTGCAGAAATTGATCGACGAATTCGAACCGCGCTTGCGCGAGGACGTGTTGCGTGCGGCTGCGAGCTCGCTGCTTTTCGCGAACATCGAACGCAAGTCGTCGCGCGACATCGTGCGTTACTTCGAGATCCTCAAGGAGAAGAACCCCGAGCTGTACATCCCCTTCGAACAGGTGATGGCGGTCGGCGCGGCCTATCGCGAGATCGACGAGCACGAGCGCGCGCTGACGATCTTCCGCGCGACGATCGAAGAGACCTTCGGCAAGGAGCTGCGCGTCGTCGGCACGCTCGAAGAGCAGAAGGAACTCGACGGGGCGCTGCGCACGATGGCGCGGCTGTGTCGCGAGTATCCCGACACGGCCTCGGTCATCGGTGCGTCGCTGACGCTCTCCGACAAGTTGCTGCAGCTCGCGCCGCGTGCGTACCTCGAGCCGAGCCTCGACAAGAAGGGCCGCACGCGCGCGTCGCTGACCTTCGAAGGAATCCTCGAGCTGCAGCGCTTCGTTGCGCTGCACCCGCGCGATCCGCAGGCGCCCGAGGCGGGGCTCAATCTCGTCACAGCGCATCTAGGACTCGCGGACTACGTGACGGCTTCGAAGCTCGGCGGCGAATTCGCCGCGGCCTACACCGAGCCGCGCTTTGCCGACGCGTTCCAATACTCGCGCGCGGTGGCCGAGTGGTATTTGACGCACGACGACGCGGCGCTCGAGCTGCTCAAGCGCATCGCGACGGCCGAATACCGCAACGCCGGCGGCATGCGCTACGACTCGCCCAATCGCAACCTCGCCAACTACATCTTGGCGCAGATCCACCACGCGCGTCAGGAGTACGCGGACGCGGCGAGCTTCTACACGAAGGTCGAAACGGTCTTCCCCGACGCGCGCGAGACGCTGCAGGGCTTCCGCGAGAAGCACATCGCGCTTCCCGAAGTCACGAACGCGCGGCCGCACGAAAAGATCGAGCTCGAACTCTCGCACCGCAACATCAAGGAGGCCGAGCTGCTCGTGTACCCGGTCGACTTGATGACGCTGTACTTGCGCGAGAAAAACCTGTCGCGCATCACGCAGGTCAACCTCTCGGGCATCGCGCCGACGATCAAGAAGACGGTCGCGCTCGAGGCGAAGGAAGGCATGCGCGTCGCGGAGACCAAGGTCGCGCTCGAACTCGCGGAAGCCGGCGCGTACCTCGTGATTTGTCGCGGCGACGATTTGCACGCCTCGGGCCTCGTGTTGATCTCGACGCTCGACATCGAAGTGAAGGAGGACGCGAACACCGGTCGTTTGCGCGTGCAGGTACTCGACCACGCCTCGGGTCGCTTCGTGCGCGACGTCGACGTGCGCGTGATCGGCTCGGAAAACGCCGGGTTCTTGGCGGGTCGCAGCGATCCGCGCGGGCTGTTCACGGCCGACGGCGTCGTGGGGAACGCGACGGTCATCGCGCGCACGGGCGATCGTCAGTACGCCTTCCACCGCGGCACGCTGGCGCTCGCCGTGCAACCGCGTCCGCCGGCTTCGCCGGGTCAGCGTCAGATGGGCGACGGCTATTTCGACAACGTGCGCGAGCTCAACGACGCAGTGCGGGGTTTCAACAACCAACAGACCGACAACGAGATCCGCAAGGAGCGCAAGGGCGTGCAGATCCAGAGCGTGAAGTGAGCTGTCGCGTGCGGCGCGTCACTTGTCGGTGAGGCGCCACATGTACCAGCTCGCGACGCTGCGCAGCGGACGCCACGCTTCGCCGCGCGCGAGCACTTGCGCGGGCGTCGGCCGCTCGGCGAGTCCGTCGAGGCGACGCAGGCCCTCTTGCACGCCGAGATCGGTCGCCGGCATCACGTCGAGGCGGCCGAGGCGAAACATCAGGAACATCTGCGCGCTCCACGGACCGATGCCGAAGACCTCGGTCAACGCTTCGATCACCGCGTCGTCGTCGCGCCGCGCGATGCTTTGCAAAACGAGCGCGCCGCTCTCGATGCGCGTCGCGAGATCGCGCAAGGCGGCGAGTTTGTTGCGTGAGAGTCCCGCGCCGCGCATCTGCGCCTCGGGCAGCGCGAGCAACTCCGCGGGTTTTGGAAAGCGCGTGCCGGGCGTCAGCGCGACGACGCGATCGTGAATCGTCTTCGCCGCGGCGCCGGCGAGCTGCTGATAGATGATCGCGCGCGCCAAGGCGTGGAAGTGCGTGCGTTGTCCGCGCTGCGCGGCGTCGGGAAAACCGGGGAACGGCGCGAGCTTCTTCATCGCGCGGCCCAACACGGGATCGCGACGCGCCAAGTCTCGCAAAGCAGCGCTCGTAGGTTTCACCAGGCGATCCTCTCGCGGTTTCGGAAGAAGCCGCCGTTGGGTCCGTCGCTCGCCAACGTCGCGAGCCACACGACGTCGCGTGCGCCCTCTTCCGGCGACAGCTCGGCGTCGGCGCCGCCCATGCGCGTGCGCACCCAACCCGGACAGCAGGCATTGGCCTTCACATCGCCGACGAACGATCGCGCAAGCGACACCGTCAAAGCGTTGAGCGCCGCCTTCGTGATCGAGTAACTCGCAGGCCCTTCGAGGTCTTCGGCGAACGCGCCCCAGCCCGAGGACACGTTGACGACGCGTCCGTAGCCGCGCGCGAGCATCGCCGGCACGAAGGCGCGGCAGCACCACAGAGCTCCGAGCACGTTGACCTCGAAGGCCGTTCGAAAATTCTGCGAGCTGGTCGTCAAGGCGTCGCCCTCGAAGAGCACGGCGCCGTTGTTGACGAGCGCGTCGACTTCGATGCGGCGCGCCGCGAGCTCCTTCGCGCACTCGAGCACCGAGGCTTCACGTTCGAGATCGAGTTCCGACGCGACGGCGACGAGTTTCTCTCTCGCCAGTTCGTCGACCGCGCGCACGGCGTCCTCGAAGCGACGCGCGCTGAGCACGACGCGCATGCCGGCGCCGGACAACGCGCGTGCCGTCGCGAGTCCGATGCCGCGGTTAGCTCCCGTGATCAAGACCGTGCGTTGCATCGCGTGGCGCATGCTAGGTCGCGCGCCGCGCGAAGCGAGCGTGCCGCGACCGTCGAAACGCCGACTGCAACCGAGAGAATTCGCGCGACGCGCGCTCTTGCCGATTTCGCCACGGCGGTGTCCGATGGACCCTTCGTCTTGAAAGCGCCGAATGCAGCCTTAGCCTGACGCAGCCATGAACACACCAAGCGTGCTCGCGCAGCCCGCGCTCGTCCTCAACGAGAGTTGGGCCGCGATTCACACCGTGACGGTGCGTCACGCGTTGCGCTTGATGTTCACGGGGGCGGCCAAGGCGGTCGCGCCCGATTCCTACGAAGTGCTCGGCTTCGATTCGTGGACCGCGCTCGCCGTGCAACCCGACGAGCCGCACATCAAGACGGTGCGCCTGCACATCAAGGTCCCCGAGGTGATCGTGCTGACGCGCTACAACGGCCTGCCGAATCCTGCGGCCGTCTTCAGCCGACGCAACCTGTTCCGTCGCGACCGCAATCAGTGTCAGTACTGCGGCATTCGGCCGGGGACGGCGGAGCTCTCGATCGATCACGTGATGCCGCGTTCGCGCGGCGGCAAGAGCACCTGGGAGAACTGCGTGCTCGCTTGCATGGATTGCAACCGTCGCAAGCGCGACCGCACGCCGGACGAAGCGGGCTTGCACATGTTGAAGCGACCGGAGAAGCCGAAGTGGTCGCCGTTCATCGAGGTGCCGATCGGTCGCGTGCGCCAGCGTTGGGAGCGCTTCGTCAGCGATGCCTACTGGGATGTGAAGCTCGAGCCGTAGCGCGCGGGGTTGCCGAGTCTTCGCGTGAGCCGGGCGAAGCGCACGCTCGCAGCGCCGCCGCGCGCTGCCGCACGACGGCTTCGGTCGCAGGCGGAGAGCGAGCAACGCGTCGCAGCCAAGGCGCTGCACCCGTCGAATCCCGAGCAGCGGATCAGGAACGTTCTTCTCGGTCGCACGCCGCCGCGCAGACTTACCAACTGCACTCATGCACGTTTTGAGTGCAGAGGTATACCGGGAGCCATGGTCACACGAATCGTTCCGGACACGGCGGCGCGCGACGCGATCCTCGATGCGGCGGAGAGACTGCTGCCGCGCTTCGGCTACAAAAAGGCCACGCTCGACGACCTCGCCAAGGAGGCCGGCATCGCGCGGCGTTCGATCTACGCGCACTTCCCGAGCAAAGAGGAGGTGTTCCTGTGTTCGATCGATCGCGTCGTCGAACGCTTGCTCGAAGAGCTGCGCCGGATCGCCGCCGAGTCCGGGCCGGCGGACGTGCGTCTGTGGCGCATGCTGGTTGCGCGCGTGATGCTGCGCTTCGACAGCGTGCGGCGTTTTCACGAAAGCCTCGACGAGATGCTCGCGGATCTGCGAGCGCAGTACCTCGAGCGCCGCGAGAACTACTTCGATCACGAGGCCGACGTGCTCGCCACGGTGCTCGACGACGGGCGGCGCAAGCTCGGCTGGAGCATCGACGATCCGCAGGAAACCGCGCGCTCGCTGGTCGTTGCGACGAACGCGTTGTTGCCGTACTCGCTGTCGCGCGCGGAACTGGGCTCGCGTACGGACGTGCAGGCGCAAGCGACGGCGATCGCGTCGCTCTTGATGCGCGGAGTTCAAGCTACGCCGCAGGTAGCGCCGCAGCGTCGGCGCTAGCAGCCCGGCGAAGAGACCGACTGTGACCGAGCGTGGAGCCGTGCGGTGAAGTCGCGCTCGGAAATTTGTGCCGAGCCTCGACGCCGGGCGAGTCCGGCTGCAAACGCGCTGGCGGTCGCCGCACCACGCACGGCCGCGCGCGCGGATCTTCCAACGAACGTCGGCGCGCGCTCGATCTCGAGCGCGAAAGTGCTGCGCCGCGCGGATCGGTGCTCCGCGTCGACACCGATAGCCCTGTATTCTTCGCCGTTCCCCATGCGCGTGCTGCTGACCTCGCCCGTGTTCCCGCCCGACCTCGGCGGTCCGGCTGTGTACGTTCCGAGCCTCGGGCGCTTCTTGGTCGAGCGCGGCCACGAGGTGCGTGTCGTCGCGTTTTGTGCCGACCCCAGGCCCGCGGGCTATCCGTTCGAGGTGCGCGCGATCACGCGCGGTGCTCTGCCGTTGCGCTACTTGAAGGCGTTTTTCGCCGTGTGGAAGGCGGCGCGCGAAGCCGACGTCGTCTACGTGAACGAGCACCTCGCGCTGCTGCACGTGCTCGCCGGCAAGCTCGCGCGCAAGCCGGTGATGATCCGCATCATGGTCGACGGCGCCTGGGAGATCAGTCATCGCAAAGGCTGGATCGACGGCGACGACATCGTGACGTTCGAGACCAAGCGCTACGGCTGGAAGGTCGGTTTGGTGCGCGCCCTGCAGCGCCGTTGGTGGAAGTGGAGCGATCGCATCATCGCTTGCAGCGATTTTCTGCGGCGCATTCCGCTCGAGCACTACGGCGTTCCCGAGGCCAAACTGCAGTTGATTTTCAACGCGTACCACGGACCGACGCTCGACGAATCGATCGAGACACGCGCGAGTGCGCGCACGAAACTCGCTCTCGCACAGGGACCGCGCTTTTTGCTGACGATCTGTCGGCTGATGGTGTGGAAGAACGTCGACGGCATCGTGCGCGCGCTGCGTGGGCTTCCGGCAGACGTCGAACTGCTCGTCGCCGGTGACGGCGACATGCTCGAACCGTGGAAGCGCCTCGCGCGCGAACTCGGGCTCGCCGAACGCGTGCATTTCCTGGGCAACGTGCCCTACGCGCAGATCCCGCTCTACATCCGCGCCTCGGACGTGTTCGTGCTCAACAGCGAGTACGAGGGGCTTTCGCACACCTTGCTCGAAGTGAGCGCGCTCGGACTTCCGATCGTGTGCACGGGCGTGTGCGGCAATCCGGAGGTCGTCGAGGACGGCGTCAACGGATTGCTCGTGCCTTCGCGCGACGATGAGGCGTTGCGCAAGGCGATCGCGAAGCTGCTCGACGACGCGCCGATGCGCGAGCGCTTCGTGCGCGCCGGACTCGCTCGCATGGGGCGTTTCTCACGCGACGACACCTTTGGGCAAGTCGAGGACGCGCTGCAGCAGCTCGTGCAACGCAAAGCGACGCCTGCGTTGCGATGAAGATCGCGTTCGTTCGAGAGCGGCGCCTTGCCGCGTCGCGGACCGTTGGTAAGTTCGCCGCGCTCGCGCATCGGATTCGATTGTCCCCCCGCATCTCTCGGCTGCGTCGCGCTTGCGAAGCAGCGTTTTTTGTCGCCGCCGGAGCTTCGCTCGGCAGGGCGCAGAGCTTCAACGTCGATGTCGACGACGCCTTCGGTACACCGTCGAACGCCTGCGGCGGCGCGGCTTGGCAAACAGGCTCGTGGTGCAACGTCGTCGCGGATCAAGCGGCGGTTGCGCACGCGCTCGATGACGTGACGGGCGCGACGACTTCGGTCACGGCGAGCTACACGGCGGGAACGAGCTTTTCCGCAGATCACATTTCGACGAGCGGCGACATCGAGGCGTTGCTCGACGACGCGCAGGACATCGGCACGACGACGACTTGGAGCTTCGACGGGCTGCTCGCAGGCTCCTATCGGGTCGTCGCCTACGCGTGGGCGCCCGATCAGCCGACGCTGTTCCTCACGTGCGTCGAGATCGTCGGCGGCGCGGCCGGCGCGCAAGTTTGCGGCGGCGCGGTGTGGAGCGGTGTGCACGTCGACGGCGTCACCTTCGTCGACGATTCAATCGTCGTGGGTCCGGGCGGCACCATCGAAGTTCAGTTCACGGTCGTGGCGGGCTACGGCACGGTCAACGGCTTCCAACTCGTCCACACGCCGCCCAACAACGCTCCGACGAACTACTGCACGCCCGGCCTGTCGACGCAGGGCTGTGTGCCGCTGATCTCGGCCTCGGCGAATCCGAGCCTGACCGGCGCGCACCCCTGTTGGCTGCGGGTCGATGGCGTCGACGGCCAACGCAGCGGGCTGATTTTCTACGGACTCGATCAGGACTTGCTCGGTCTGCAGCTGTGCCTGTCCTCGGCGAGTCGCGTGTGCGTGAACGCGCCGCTGCAGCGGACTCCGGCGCAATGGAGCGGTGGAACGAGCGCCGCTTGCGACGGCGTGCTCGTACTCGATTGGAACGCCTTCGAAGCGACGCACCCGAACGCGCTCGGGCATCCGTGGGTGCTCGGCATCCAGGCCTACGCGCAAGGCTGGTTTCGCGATCCCGGTGCCTGCAAGACGACGCAGCTTTCGGACGCCGTCGAGCTCACCTGTTTGCCCTGACAAGGCACCGGTTTCAGCCGCGTCGAGGTCCGTGTCCGCCGATCCCGACCCCTGATGGCGCTCCAAAGTCGACGGCGTGGGCGCGCCGAACTCGTTCGAATCTCCCCGAGCGCCGCCGCACGCCGCCCGTACTTTTCCGGCATCTACGCCATCGTGCGGGCCGATCGGCGCCTTTCGCTGCGCATCGAGACCACCCAGCGCACCGCAAACAGCGGGGTATGATTTTTTCGTTCTGACCTTCGCGTTGACGCGGGCCGATAGACTCCTCCGTTCACGTGAGACTTGTCGAGCCGCCCCACGACGATTGCCCTGCACCATGGTTGCCACAACGAAGAAGCGCCTGCGCGTCCTGTTCATCGAAGAGTATCTGCCCCAGGAGATGCTCGGGATCATGTGGCTGTCGCGCTCCATCAAGGACGCCGGCCACGACACACGCGCCCTGTTCGTGCCCGACCGCGACTGGCTGAAGAAGGTCCGTGAGTACAACCCGGACGTCGTGTGCTACTCGGTGACGACCGGCATGCACCAGTACCTCGCGGACCTCAACGTCCGCGTGAAACAGGAACTGCCCAACGTCTTGTCCGTGTTCGGCGGGCCGCACCCGACCTTCACGCCGGAGTACATCGAGACCCAAGGCATCGACGCGATTTGCCGCGGCGAGGGCGAGCTCGCGATCGTCGAGCTGCTCGACCGCATCGCCAAGGGCGAGGACTACCTCGAAACGTCGAACTTCTGGTTCAAGCGCCGCGACAACGGCGAGATCGTCAAGAACCCGCAACGCCCCCTGGTGGCGAACATCGACTCGCTCGGGTTCCCCGACCGCGCCGTGGTGTACGACGCGGCGTCGATCTACCGCGACAGCGACCGCAAGGTTTTCGCCACGCAGCGCGGTTGCCCGATGAACTGCTCGTTCTGCTTCCACCATGCGTGGAAGAAGAAGATCTACGGCGTCAACAACAAGGAGTACACGCGCAAGCGCTCGGTCGACCACGTCATCGCCGAGATCAACGATTGCCGCGCGAAGTACAACCTGAAGTTCATCCACTTCGTCGACGACATCTTCAATCTGCGCACCGATTGGCTCGAAGAGTTCTGCGAGCGCTTCCCCAAGGAAGTCGGCCTGCCCTTCGACGTCATCTTGATGGCGAACATGACCACGGAGCGGCACATCGAGCTGCTCAAGAAGGCCGGTTGCGTCTACACGCGCATCGCGATCGAAGCGGCCAGCGACTACGTGCGCAACGCGGTGTTCCGCAAGAACACGACGCGCCAGCAACTGATCGACGCGTCGACTTGGATCCGCAAGCACGGCATCCGCCTCGGCTCGCTCAACATCCTCGGCGGCCCGGGCGGCACGATGGAGGACGAGTTCGACACGATCCGCCTCAACATCGAATGCCGCGTCGAGCATCCGATGGTGTCGCTGATGCAGCCCTACCCGATGTTCGACATCAAGGACATGACCGAGCAGATGGGCTACGCGGTCGGCGGCGTCGACGAGTTCCCGATCAACTTCCGCCGCACGGTGCCGGTCGCGTTCACCAACAAGCACGAGCTCGAGAACCTGCACAAGCTGTTCCCGATCGTGGTGCGCAATCCGTGGCTGATGAAGTACGTGCCGAGCTTGATCAAGTCGCGCTGGATGTACCGGCCGTACCTGGTCCTGTTCATGCTGCACGCCGAGTACCTCGTCGCGGAGCAAGCCAAGATCTACGCGCACGCCCAGGGACTTTCGGGTCCGCGCTACTGGGCCTGGGTCGACTTCCTCTATCGCCTCAGCACCAAGGGCGTGCTGCGCGTCTATCAGGTCGTCTTCGCCAAATTCTCGCGCCTCTCGCGCGGAGCCAAGCAGATGCAGATCTCGCTGCAGATGGGCGACGAACGCGTCGTCGCGCACATGGATTGAGCAGCGCGCTGGCGACATCGAACACGGCCGCGCTCCCGAGCTGGGAACGCGGCCGTGTGCTTTCTCGGCGCTACTCCGCGCCGAAGAGCACGACGGATCAAGCAACGGCGGACACGCAACACGTTCTTCCAAAACTCCGCGCGCGCATGGGCGGCCATGCGCCCAAGCCCGCGCGGAGTCGCCCCCGGCAGCGGCAATCGCCATTGCTAGTCGATGTGCCGTGGCGTGGCAA
>CAYHRR010000016.1:0-19093 GCA_964358875.1 uncultured Planctomycetaceae bacterium
TGTCGACGGCCAGGTCGAATTCGTGGTCAATCTTCCTCTTGGAGAATCTTCATGCAGCACCGCCTCGGCCTGATCGAGGATGACACCATCATCGGCGAGGCGCTCTCCGGACGACTCGACTTCGAGGGCTTCGCCTGCGAATTGCTCGACACGTCGGGCCTCGCGCACGCGGCCGACACCCGCGCCGACGCCGACGATCCCGAGCGCGTCGCGCAGCGCTTTGCGCGCGCTGAGCACGTCAACGCCGACCTGCTCGTGTGGGTCGTCGACGCGCGCAGGCGCGACTTCGCTGCGCTCGCGGCTGAATTTGCAGCTTTGGCACCCGGCCCGCTCAAGCTGCTCGCCTGGGCGCAGATCGATCGCGCCGGCGCGCCGCCGACGCCTCCACGGGAATTCGCGGAGCTCGCAGCCTGGGTCGCCGTAGCGCCGCCGTGCGGAAGCGGGCGCGCGGAACTGCGCGAGGCCTGTGCCGACGGGCTGGGTCTGCGCGGCGCCGCGTCGCGCCAGGCCGGCGGATCCGGGCGCGAACTCGGCGCGCGCCACGTGGCCGCCCTGCGCCTCGCTCGCGCGCGCCTCGCCGAGGCTGCCGATGCGCTCCGTGCGCAAGCTCCACTCGACCTCGTGACCGCCGGCATCAAGGACGCCGCAGACGCTCTCGACGCGATCGACGGCCGCACCAGCCCCGAGGACGTGCTCGACCAGTTGTTCGCGCGCTTCTGCATCGGCAAATAAGCCCGCCACTGCGGGAGAAAACGCCGCCGCTGGGAGGGCCGCCGACGTTGACACACAAGATGTCGTGTGTTGTCCTCTTCCGGCTGTCTCGGCAGCCCCCATGAAGTGCCCGCGCTGCAAGCAAGACAACGACCGCGTGGTCGACTCGCGCTCCGCGTCGGACGGCGGCGCGATCCGCCGTCGGCGCGAGTGCCTCGACTGCTTCCTGCGCTACACGACCTACGAGCGCGTCGAGGAGACGCCGCTGCGCGTGATCAAGAAGAGCGGCGAGCGTGTGCGTTTCGAACGCGACCGGGTGCTGCAAGGCATGCTGCGCGCCTGCGAGAAGCTGCCCGTGACGACCGAGGAGCTCGACCGCGCTGCGGCTCGTGTCGAAGCGCGTTGCCACGAGGAGTACGACCGCGAAGTGCCCAGTTCGGTGATCGGCAGCGTCGTCATGGAGGAGCTCAAGAACTTGAATCAGGTCGCGTACGTGCGTTTCGCGAGCGTGTACCGCGAGTTCAAGGACGTGGCGCAGTTCATGGACGAGCTGAAACCGATCCTCGACTCGCGTCGCGCCGAGGGTGGCTAGCGTGCCCGCTCGGGTGCGCAAACGCGACGGACGCGAGGTTCCGTTCGACGCGGCGAAGATCGACGCGGCGGTGGCGAAGGCGCTCGCTGCGGTCGGCGAGGACGACGCGTCGTTCGCGGGCGAGATCGCCGGTGTCGTCACGCTGACGCTCGAGAATCGCTACGACACGCAACCTGCCGGCGTCGCCCAAGCCTTGCCTGACATCGAGGAGATCCAAGATCTCGTCGAGAAGGCGCTGATCGAGCTCGGTCGCGCCAACGTCGCCAAGGCCTACATCCTGTACCGCGATCGGCGCTCGCGCGCGCGCGAGGCGCTCGAGGTGCACGAGCCCAGCGACAGCGCGCGTGCTTCGGTTCGCGCGCGCGTCGAGGTTCAGACGGCCGAGCGCACCGCGCCTTGGAGCAAGAGCCGCATCGTCGCGGCGCTGATCAACGAAGCGCAGCTCGTGCGTGAAACCGCCGAGCGCGTCGCGGCGCGCGTCGAGGAACGCGTTTTCGCTGCGGGCTTGAAACGCATCTCGACGCCGCTGATCCGCGAACTCGTCGACAACGAACTGGTCACGCTCGGCCTGTCGACGGCGCTGCAACGCCAAGTGTCGTTCGGTCTGCCGTCCTACGACTTGCGCAATTTGGTCACGACGCCGGACGTTGCGCTCGATCCGACGCGCGCCGTGCCCGGCGAGTTGCTCGCGCTGCGCAGCGTCGAAGCACGGGTTTCCAACGAGGTTCTGCGACGCTTCGCGCTCAACGAAGTGCTCGGCGAGAACAGCGCGCACCTGCATCTGTCGGGCGAGTTGCACGTCGTCGAAATCGGGCATCCGCAGCAGCCCTTGACCTGCGCGGTCCCGGCGCAACTCGTGATGGCCGGTCAACCGAGCGCGCAGGCCGCCTTCGAGGCGCTCGAGGAACTCGCCGAACTCGCGCGCGACGTCGCCCACGGCATCGTGCTCGAAGATGCGGCGCTGTTGCTCGCGCCGCTCGTCGGTACGGCGCGCAACGCCACGCAACTCGGCGCATGGTTGCGAGCTGCGACGGCGACCGCGCGCGCGGCCGGCCGCAACATCGATCTCAATGCAGCTCAAGCGAGTGGTCGCGCGCACGCTTTCACCGAGAAGCTGATCGAAGAGCTCGCCACGCTCGCGCCGAGCCCGTTCTCGCCGCGCGTGTTCCTCGACCACCGCGAACTGCATGCCTTGCTCGCCGATCACGCGCCGGACGCGCCGTTCGTCGCGTCGATCGAAGCCTTGCTCGTCGCCGGCCGCATCGTGGTGACCTGGGGCAACGACGATGAGCGCTGCGTCGGTCCCGGTCTGCATCGTTTCGCCCACGAACGAGCTGCGCTTTCGTGCGGCGGAGCCGTGGCGCTCAACCTGCCGCGCATCGCCCTGCGCGCAGGTCCGTGGCGCGAGGACCGCGCCCTCGAATTGCTTTCGAGCGCCTGCGCTACCGCGGTCGAGACCCTTCAGGAACTCGCGAATTTTCAGCAGCGCGCGCGCGGTTCGCGTCCGGCCGACGTGCGCGGCCGCGTCGCCTATGCGGTCACGCCGATCGGTTTGCGCGAAGCCCTGGGCTTCCTCGGCGACGGCGAAATCCGTCCCGATCAAGGCGCGCGCTTGATCGGCTTCATGGGCGAGGCGCTGCGTCGTTTCGGCGACGCTCGCAAGCTCTCGATCGTGCTGACGCCGTACTTCGGTGAGCGCGCGCGGCTGCGTTTCGCCGCGCTCGACGCCGAGCTTCCGCAGCACGCCCAACGTCTGTTGTTCGGCGCCGGTTCCCGCGTGGAACCGGGTCAGCCTTACGCCTGCGGCTACCGTTTGTCACCCGTGCCCGGGCGCGTGGTGTGGGCGGCGGAAGCCGAGTTGCTCGCGACCGTGCCGGTCGGAGCTCTGCATCCTTTGCCCGAGGATCGTTCGCGCGGCGGCGTCGTGTCGCTCGTCGATTCCTGGCGGCGCTTCGACCGCTTGCGCGAGCGGCCCGAGGCGGAGATCGAGACCGCCGCGCGCCGAGCGGGTCACGTCGACGCCCCGCTGTTCGAGCCCGAAATCATCCGCGACACCACTCCTGCCGCCGTGCGCGAGCGCACGCGGGGCCAGAAGCGCTGAACCATGCGACTGCAACGACTCGAACTGTTCGGATTCAAATCCTTCGCCGACCGCACGCTGCTCAGTTTCGAGCGTTCGTTCACCGGCATCGTCGGCCCCAACGGCTGCGGCAAGTCGAACGTCATCGACGCGGTGCGCTGGGTGCTCGGCGAAACGCGCCCGACCTCGATGCGCGGCGGCGAGATGAGCGACGTGATCTTCAAGGGCTCGGTGTCGCGCCCGGCGATGGGTGTCGCCGAAGTCACGCTGGTGCTCGACAACTCGACCGGCACGATCGCCGGGCAAGGCGCGGAGGTCGCGATCACGCGCCGCGTGTTCCGCTCGGGCGAAGGCGAGTACCTGATCAACGGCGAGCGCGTGCGTCTCAAGGACGTGCGCGACATGTTGTTCGACACCGGCCTGGGTTCACGCGGCTACGCGGTGCTCGAGCAAGGCAAGATCGACGCGGTGCTGTCGGCCAATCCGCTCGATCGGCGCGCGATCTTCGAGGAAGCTGCGGGGGTCAGTCGCTACCGCGTGCGTCGCAAGGAAACCGACACGAAGTTGAAGCGCGTCGAGGGCGATCTGTTGCGCCTCGACGACGTGCTCAAGGAACTCGGCAGCCGCGTGCGCTCGCTGAAAATCCAGGCCGGCAAGGCCGAACGCTTCGTCGTGGCGCGCGACGATTGGCGCACGCAGCGTGGGCGTTTCTTGAAGCACCGCTTGCACGAGCAACGCCTGGCGCTCGCGGGTTTGGCGCTGTCGATCGAGGAACTCGAGCGCAAGACCGACAGCCTGCGGCGTCTGCGCAGCGATGAAGAGTCCGACGTCGCGACACGCGAGAAGGAACAGTTCTCGCTCGCCTCCGAGGTCGACCGCCTGGCGACCGAGATCGCGCGTTTGGCGGGCGAAGGCCGCGCCTGCGACGAGCGTCATGCACAACTGCTGTCGCGTGCGAGTGCTTGGCGCGTTTCGGCCGCCGACGAGGCCTCGCGCGCGCTCGAGATCGCCTCGGCATTGGAAGGGCGCGAGTCCGCGCTCGAACGTTTCGCCGACGATGCGCGTGTGCTCGACGAGCGCGTTTCCGACGCGCGCGGGCGGGCCGAGATCGACGCCGGCGCGCTCCGTGAAGCGCGCAACGCTTACCGCGACTTGCGCGCGCGTTGCGAGAAGCAGAACGAAAGCGTGCTCGGCCTGCTGCACGACCGCACCGGCGCGCAGAACTTGGTGAAGCACTTGGAAGGCGCGCGCGATCCGTTGCGCGAACGCGCGGCGCGTGCGCGTGCGCGTTTCGACGAGAGCTTGTCGGTCGTCGAAGGTCTGCGCGGCGAGAACGCGCAGAGCGAGCAACGTGTCGTCGACGCAGTGAGCGAACTGCAGCGCGCCGAGAGCTCGTTGCGCGAACTCGCGCTGAGCTTGCAAACCGTCGAGCGCGACGAGAACGAACGGCGCCAGGCGAAGTCCAAGCGCGAAGTCGAACGCGCGCGTTTGGCGAGCCGCATCGACACGTTGAAAGACCTCGAGCACGAACGCGCCAGCCTGGAATCCGGCGCGCGCGCGCTGCTCGAGAGCGTCAAGAAGGGCACAGGGCCCTGCGACGCCGGCGCGCTTGCGGGCCTGGTCGCCGACCATTTGCGCACCACGACGCAACTCGCACGCGCGCTCGACGCGGCGCTCGGTTCAGCGGCGCTGGGACTGGTCGCCACGCAAGCGGACCTCGCCGCCAAGATGATCCGTTGGCTCGGCGAAAAGAAGTCGGGACAGGTGCGTGTCTTCGTTCCCGCCGGTCTCGCGGTGCGCAGCGAGCGCACGCGCAGCGGCGCGCTCGCGAAGCTCGTGCGTTTGTCCGATCAACTCGAATGCAGCGCGGGCTTCGAACCGCTCGCGCGTCTATTGGTGGGCGACGTGCTCGTTGTCGAAGACCTCGATCAAGCCTTCGCGCAGGTGCGCGAGCATCCCGAGTGGCGCTTCGTCACACCCGGCGGCGACTTGGTCAGCGCGGCCGGAGTATTCGGCGGTCACCGCGAAATCACGCAGGGTGCCGTCGGACGGCG
Organism: uncultured Planctomycetaceae bacterium; assembly: GCA_964358875.1. Classification (GTDB taxonomy): domain Bacteria; phylum Planctomycetota; class UBA1135; order UBA1135; genus CAYHRR01. The sequence continues at coordinate 5,438 of CAYHRR010000016.1, forward strand.
CGCCTACGCCGCGGAGCTTTCGCGCGATCTGCGCGCGCTCGACCTGCAACTTCGCGAGGACGCGCAGGAACTCGAACGGCTCGGCGGCGAGCGCGCGCGCTGCCTCGAGCAGCGCGTTCACGCGCAGGGCGAACTCGATCAACGCCGCGCGCATCTCGGTGAGGCACGGGCCGCCGGACAAACGGCGCGCGCGCGCTTGGGCGATCTCGAACGCAGCCTGATCGTGCTCGAACGCGAAAGCGAAACCGTCGCCAAGGAGGAGGCCAAGCTCGACAGCGAGCTCGTCGCCGCCAACGAGCGCTTGTTGCGCGCCGGCGCAGGATTCGAACGCGAGAACGCGAGCCTGGCCGGTTTCGAAGGCGAGCGACGCGCGCTCGAAACGCGCGTCGACGAGTTGCAGCGCGATGAGAATCGCGCGCAGGTCGAGCTCGCGCGTTTGACCGGCGAACTCAATGGTCTGCGCACGCAGGTGCGCGACCTCGAACGCCAAGTGGGGGAGTCGCGCACGGAACTCGAGCGCGCGCGGCGCTTGGCGCGCGAGAACACGCAGGCCGCCGACGCGGCCGTCAGTGAAGCTGCCGAGGTGCGCGTCGAAGGCGATCGCGTGCTGGTCCTGCGCGCCGAGGCCGAACAACGCCACGACGAACTGCGCGGCGCCGAACGTGCCGGTCGCGAGGCCGTGCAGGTATACCGGCGCCGGCTCGACGCGGTGACGCGCGAAATCGAGGCCCTGTCGGCGGAGCTCGGCGCGCGGCGGCTCGACGCGCAGCGCGTCGAACTCGCCTGCAACGAGCTCGTCGTGCGCACGCTCGAGGACCTCGGCCAAAGCGAGATCCAGCTGCTCGAGGACTTCGAGCCCGAGCCGCAATTGCAGCTCGAAGGCGCGCTCGACACGCTCGAAATCGAGGTCGTCGAACTCAAGCGCAAGCTCGATGCGATCGGACCGGTCAACACCGACGCGGTCGCGGAACTCTCGGAATCCGCGGGCCGTTTCGAGTTCTTGACCACGCAGCGCCGCGATCTCGACGAAGCGCGCCGTTCGCTCGCCGAAGCACTCGCGCACCTGAACCTGGAGAGCGTGCGGCTCTTCATGGAGACCTTCGAAGACGTCAAGGGCCACTTCCAGTTGCTGTTCCGCCAACTGTTCGGCGGCGGCAAGGCCGATCTCGAGTTGCAGCCCGGCGTCGATCCGCTCGAAGCCGGCATCGAAATCATCGCGCGACCTCCGGGCCGCGAGATGTTGCCGATCGGACTGCTCTCGGGCGGTCAGCGCACGATGACGGCGCTGGCGCTGCTCTTCGCCGTGTTCCGCGCGCGCCCCAGTCCGTTCTGCGTGCTCGACGAAGTCGACGCCGCGCTCGACGACGCCAATGTCGGTCGCTTCCTCGCGATGGTCGACGGCTTCCGCACGTTCACGCAGTTCATCGTCGTGACCCACAACAAGGGCACGATGGGCGCGTGCGATCGGCTGTACGGCATCACCATGGAAACCAAGGGCGTGTCGACTTGGGTTTCGGTGCAGTTCACCGAGGTCGACCGCTTCGTGCCCGAGGCCATCGGAAATGCGGCCGAGGCTTCGCGCGCGCGCGCTCTCGTGCACGAGCACGAGCCGGAGCTCGAGCACGAGCTAGAGGCGGCGGAGTCCGAGCCGATCGTCGTGATCACGCCCGTCGCGCGCGCGCACGAAGCGCAGGCGGAGCCGGTGCTCGATTCCGGCGCGAACTGATCCGCGCGGCACTAGCGGCGTAACGCAAACGCGACGAGCGGACGGAAGTCGGCCGCGCGAGCGGTCGATACCATCTGCCGCGTGAAGCTAGCGGCACTGTCGAGTTGGGCCGTCGTGTGGGCCGTGGCGGCGCAGGATCCTGCGCCTGCGCCCGTGGTCCAAGAACCGGCGCCGGTCGAAGCTCCGGCGGTCGCTGCCGCGCCGCAGTTGCCGAACTACGAGATCGGCTACCACTCGGCGCCGGAGACGGACCTGTTCGTCAACGCGCTGGCGTTCGCGGATCCCGAGCACGTACGGCGCTTCGAGGTCGGCGCGGGCTTCGACGGACGCGTGCTGGCCGCATTGGAGATCGCTGCGAGCGGGCCGCTGCCGGCGAACGCCCGACCGACGGTGTTCTTGATCGGCGGTTTCGACGGACGCTCGCTCGCCGGCAGTGAAGCGGTGCGCGCCTGCGCGCGCGATCTCGCCGGTCGCGTCGGCGAACTGCGCAACGATCTGACGATCATCGCCATCCCCTTCGCGTCGCCGGACGCGCTCGAGCGCGCGGCGCGCGGCGCGCCGGCCGACGGCGGCGACGCGCGCCCCGTCGACGACGATCACGACGGACGCTTCGACGAGGACGGGCCGGACGACCTCGACGAAGACGGTTTGGTGCTGCGCATGTTGATCGAGGCGCCGAACGGTCCTTGGGCGCGCTCGGACGATCCGCGCTTTCTTGTGGCGGCGGGCCGCGACGACGCGCCGCGCTACGTCCTGACTTTCGAAGGCATGGACGACGACGGCGACGGGCGCTTCAACGAGGACGGCCCCGGCGGCGTCGTGCTCGATCGCAACTTTCCGCTAGCGCGCGGCGGGCCGTGGTCGGAGCCGCGCAGCGGTGCGCTGCCCTTGTCCGAGCCGCTCGCGCGCGCCGTCGCCGATCTCGTGCTCGCGCGCCGCGCCGTCACGGTGGTGCTGTTCCAAGGCACGCACGGCGGCTTGGCGATTCCCGGTGGATCGCCCGAGACGGAAGCCTGGGCAGGCGCGGATCGAGCGCTGTACGAACGCTGCGCGCAGTGGTTTCGCGCGGCGACGGGACGGACCGGCGCGAAGGTGCTGCCCTTGCGCGAAGCGTGGGGCGAGATGCGCGAAGGCGCGGCGCTCGATTGGTTCGCGGCCGTGCCGGGCGCCTTGAGTTTGGAGTTCGCGCCGTGGGGGCCCGCGGTCGACAGCGCGCCCGACGTCGCGCCGCGCAACGCGCATTTCGACGACGCGCCCGAGCCGGGTTCGCGACCGCCGTGCGCGCTCGATCGTGCCTGGGCGCTGTGGCTCGACAATGTCCACGGCGGCCTCGGCTTCGTCGAGTGGCGGCCGGTAGCACTGTCCGGCGGCGCGAGCGCGCTGGTCGGCGGTTTCGAAGCGTGGACGACGGAAAATCCTCCCCAGGAAGTGCTGCACAAAGCGCTGCGCGGATCGAGCGAGTTCGTGCGCGAGCTGTGCGCGAGCGTGCCGCGTTTGGAACTCAGCGCGAGCGCGGAACGCGACGGCGGCATCGTCAAAGTGCGCGCGCGTGTTCGCAACACGGGCAAGCTGCCGACCTCGCTCGCGGCGCCCTGCGCCGTGCGCGACGTCAGCGGACTCGCACTCGCGCTCGAACTGCCCGAAGGCGCGCGCGTGCTGACCGGCGCGTTGCGCGAACCGTTGGCGCGCTTAGCCGGAGGTGAGTTGTCGCGCGACGTGGAGTGGTTGGTGCTCGCGCCGCAGGGCGCGCGCATCGTCGTGCGCGCGCAGGCGCCGTGGTGTGCCGGCGTCGCGACGGAGTTGGCGAAGTGAGCATTGGCTCGACCCTCGCGGCGGCGGCGCTGTGCTGCGGACTTGCGTCCGCTCAGGAAGGTCGCAAGTTGACGGCGGCGCCTGACCGACGCGTCGAGCTCGACTTGCAGCACTACTACAGCGCGCGCGAATTGCAGGTCGCGCTGAACGCCTTGAGCAGCGCGTACCCGGAGTTCTTCCGCCTGGAATCGATCGGTCGAAGTCGCGCGGGCCAGGAATTGTGGGCGATCACGGTCGCGTCGCGCGACGGCCTCGAAGCCAAGCAACGGCCGGCGCTGTTGCTCGTCGGCTCGCTCGGACGCGAGGACGCTTTCGGCGCGGAGCTCGCGCTCGCGACGTTGCTCGAGATCGCGCAGAACCACGCGCGCGATCCGGCGCTCGAACGCGCGCTCGACGAAGCGACGCTGTACGTCGTGCCGAGCGTCAATCCCGACTTGCGCGAGCGCGCCTTCGCCGAACTCGAAGGGCGAGCGCCGAGCGCGTCGGCGAACGGAGAGTTCGGCGACAAGGCCGCGGCCGAGCTCGATCACAATTTTCCCATGCTGTGGGATCCCCTGAAGAACGCGCACGCCGGGCCCTATCCGTTGTGCGAGCCCGAGTCGCGCGCCCTGGCCGAGTTCATCCTCGCGCGTCCGAACATCGCCATCGTCGAGCGCTACGGGACCGGCACGCCGCGCACGCTCGGCACGACGCGCGAATGGCCGGCGGGCGATCGCGAACTGCACCGGCGCATCGCGGCGGAGAGCCTGCTCGAAGGGCTCGAGGCCCTCGACGGTCGCGACGGCGGACTGCTCGCCTTCGCCTACGGGCAGCACGGCGCGTTCGTGTTCTCGCAACCCGTGTCCTTCGCTTCGAGCGGCGCGTGGGCCTTGCCGGGCGTGCTCGAAATCCAAGCCCTGGGTCGCTCGGTCGCGCCCGCGACCTTGCGGCTCGCCTATGCCTTGCCGCGGCTCGAATTGACGCAAGGCGCCGTCGAAGCGCTCGGGGATGAGCGCTGGTCGGTCGACCTTCAGGTCGCGAATCGCGGACGTCTGCCGACGTCGAGCGCGCTCGGTCGCGAGCGCAGCGCGTGTGGCCTGCCCAGCGTGACGATCGCCGGCGCGAAGATCGTCGGTGCGGCGCTCGTGCAGCCCGACGGCGGTGTGGCGACGCTCGCGCATCGCGACGGCGTCGTCACGTTGCCGGACATCGCCGGCGGTGCTGTGACCGTCGTGCGCTTGTTCTTGGCGGCTCCGCTCGAAACCCAAGCCGCGCTGAGCGTGAGTGCGCCGCGCGCGGGAGCGATCTCGGTGTCGATCGTCTTGCGCTGAAGCAGGCGAGCGTTCCGTTCGCAAAGAAGCACCACATCGGACGCACGCGCGCGATCCTGGCGCGGGGAGTGCGCATGGAAGCCTCGCGCCGTCCGCGTTGTCGTCCCACGCGGTCGGGAGGAGCACGATGGCGATCGGCTACGCCCTTGGGCGAGTTTTGCGGGGTCTCGCGGGGCATTCGGCCGGAAATTGATCACACGACTCGGCGCTTTGCGTTCCAGTTGCGAGCCGTTCAACCGTCCGTCCCACATCTCTCTCTCTCTTTCCCCCTTCCAGAGGCTTCGTGATCCAACTCCCTCGACTTCAAGCGGCCGCGTGCACAGCTGCACTCGTCGCCATCGTCGGTTGCGCCGCGCCGCGCAGCCTGTCGCTCGCCCCCAACGATCCGGCGCCGAGCGTTGCCGGCTCAGGCCCGAGCGTCGATCTCGACTACAGCGCGGCGCCCGCCGTGAACATCGCCGTGCAAGAACCGGCCAGTGCTTTGCACGGCCTGTATTTCTTCGTCGGTGGCGGCAGCAGCAACTTCGGCGCGAGCGGTCCGCAAAACGCGACGTTCAACGGCACCGTCGACGACACCGACTCGGTCTTCGAGGCCGGCGTCGGTTTCGCGGTCCTCGATTTCCTGGCGTTGGAAGCCGGCTACTGCGATCCGGGCAAGTTGACCTTCGACGGCACGACCTCGGGCAATGACGCGACCGGCTCGATCGATGTCGACGGCTTCGAAGTCGCGGCCGTCGGTCGCTATCCGCTCGGACCGAGCGTCGACGCGGAGGCGCGGTTGGGTGCGTTCTTCTGGGACGGCACCGAGACCATGCACGAAGACGACGGCAAGGGCGGCATCACCAACACGAGCTCGGACGACGACGGCGTCGACCTGCTCTACGGACTCGGACTGCGCGCCGGCCTGACGCCGAACATCGGCGGTCGCATCGAATGGGTGCACGTCGCCGACGTCGGCGCCGACGGTCTCGACAGTTTCATCGTGCAGATCATCTACTCGCTCTAACCAGCGACGATCGAACGGGCGCGCGGGCCGTCGGGCTCGCGCGCCCTTTTTCGTGAGCCCGCGCTGAGCGACCCAGCGTCACGACGCACTCACTTCGCGCGCACGCGCTCTTCCACGGCGGGCAAGCCGTGCAGCACGATCGCGCCGATCGTTGCGAGGCTCGCTTTCGAGCAATGCTCCAAGGTGTCGTCGGCCGTATGCCACCAAGCGTTGTCGGGGCCGTAGTCGAAGTCGATCAAGTCGACCGACGGCACTCCGTATTCGAGGAACGACAAGTGATCGTCCATCACGCGTTCGAGCGTGCCGTCGACGTGCGCGCCGAGTCCGTTGTCGCGCGCCGCGCCCGCGAAGAACTCGAGCAACCACGGCGACGAATATTGATCGCGACGGATCTTCAAGTCTTTGTCGCCGACCATGTCGAGCAGCACAAAGGCCTTCACGCGCGGGATCGCGCCGCTCGCCTTCAACTGCGCGGCGTGGTGCTTCGAGCCGTAGCGGTTGTCGGGATCGTGCCACGTTGCGCGCAGCGCTTCTTCGCCGTCGAGGAACAGGAAGCGGTACGTGACGGGCCGCGCTTCGCCTGCGGCGATCACGCGCGCGAGTTCGAGCAGCACCGCGGTGCTCGAACCGCCGTCGTTCGCGCCGACGAAGGGAAACTCGAAGCGCTTGGTGTCGTAGTGCGAGCCGAGGATCAGCATCACGCTGTTCGCCGGCGCGTCCTTCGGAACAAGGTCGGCGTAGACGTTGGTCATCGCGATCTCGCCGACAGGTGTGTTCGCTTTGAAACTCTCGCGCAGCGGCGTCAATCCGTAGGAGCGCAGCTCCTTCTCGAGGTACTGACGTGTCGTCTCCAGCGCCGGCGATCCCGCCGGACGAGGACCGGCCGCGACTTGAACTTCGAGGTGCCGCCACGCGCGCTCGGCGTCGAAGGCCGGCACCGCAGCCCTCCCGCCGCCCGCGGCTTTTCCATCGGCGCAGCCCATGCACGACGACGCGCCGGCGAGCGCCGACAAGATCAGTGCGAGCGAACTCAGCGAAGCACGACGAAGGAGCGGCATGGGCGAGAGGTTAACCCTTCGTCGACGCAAGGGCAGCCTGCGCTGAGCTGTCGTCGGCGCGACCTCGACGGGAGCGCGACCTTCGACGACTCATCCGTCTGCTCCCTCGAGCCGCAACGCGCTTTGCGAAGGCGTTGCTTCCATGAATCGGGACTGTGGGCTAGTGAGCGCGCGGAGTGGTGGTGGAAGGGGCGGTGCGCGGCGCAATGACGCACGCGGGAGCGGGACGCGACCGATGCGGGCGGTGCGCGGGAACCGTGCGCGCGGCGTAGCGGCGCGGCGACACAAGGCGGCCGACGATTCTTCCGAAACGGGAGCCGGCGCGGTTTGGCCGCAGCGTTCGCACGCTGCGTTCCCGCGCTCGGAGACCACAACCATGACCGACGAACATCCGACGCTGTACGAGCTCGCGCGCGCGGGGCACGACCGCGAGGCCTACCGCGCGTTGCAGTGGGAAGGCAGCTTTCAGGACTACATGGCGCTCGTCGAAGAGCAGCCGTGGCTCGCGCGCAACGCTTGGCAGCGCCTGCTCGACATGATCGAGCACCACGGCGGCGCCGCAGGTCGCACCAAGGGCGCGCCGCGACGTTGGCACATCTTCGACGATCCGCACGGCGGCGGACGCGACGCCGTGTACGGACTCGACACGCCGCTCGAAGCGCTCGTGCAAACCCTGCGCGCCGGCGCGCGCGGATTCGGTCCGGAACGGCGCGTGATCTTGCTGCACGGTCCGGTCGGTTCGGCCAAGAGCACGATCGTGCGGCTGCTCAAGCGCGGCCTCGAACACTACTCGCACACCGACGACGGCGCGCTCTACACGTTCACTTGGGACATCGACGGCGAGCGCATCGACTCGCCCATGCACCAGGAACCGCTGCTGCTCGTGCCGCGCGAAACGCGCCTCTCGATCGAGAAGCGGCTCAACAAGAAGTTGCGCCGCTAGTACAGAATCAAGATCGACGGTGAGCTCGATCCGGTCAGCCGCCTGTGGTTCGCGACGTTGATGGAGCGCTACGACGGCGATTGGTCGAAGGTCGTCGAGCACGTGCGCGTGCGGCGCCTCTTGCTCAGCGAAGAAGATCGCGTCGGCATCGGCACCTTTCAGCCCAAGGACGAGAAGAACCAGGACTCGACCGAACTCACCGGCGACATCAACTACCGCAAGATCGCCGAGTACGGCTCCGACAGCGACCCGCGCGCCTTCAACTTCGACGGCGAGTTCAACGTCGCCAACCGCGGGCTGCTCGAGTTCATCGAGGTGCTCAAGCTCGACGTCGCCTTCCTCTACGACCTGCTCGGCGCGACGCAGGAGCACTCGATCAAGCCCAAGAAGTTCGCGCAGACGGCGATCGACGAGGTGATCATCGGGCACACCAACGAGCCCGAATACAAAAAGCTCGCCGCCAACGAGCTGATGGAGGCCTTCCGCGACCGCACCATCAAGATCGACATTCCCTACAACCTCGCGGTCTCCGACGAAGTGCACATCTACCGGCGCCAGTTTTCCGCCGAGCGATTGCCCGGCCGTTCGCTCGCGCCGCACACGCTCGAAATGGCCGCGCTGTGGAGCGTGATGACGCGTCTCGAGGATCCGACGCATCCGAGCCTGAGCCTGACGCAAAAGGCGCGCTTGTACGACGGCAAGGAAGTGCAGGGCTTCGGTCCGGAGCACGCGCTCGAAATGCGCAAGGCCGCAGCACGCGAGGGCATGCTCGGCATTTCGCCGCGCTACGTGCAAGATCGCATCGCCGCGACCTTGGTCAGCGAGCGGCCGACGGTGACGGCGCTCGATGTGCTCGCCAGCCTCGAAGAAGGCCTGGTGCACCACAGCCTCGTGTCGAACGAGGAGACGCGGCGTCGCTACGTGCAAATCGTTTCGACGGTGCGCGAGGAGTACGAGGAGATCATCAAGCGCGAGGTGCAGATCGCGATTTCATCGGATCGCGAGACGCTCGATCGCTTGTGCGCCAAGTACGTCGACAACGTGCGTGCCTACACGACGCGCGAGCAAGTCATCGACGCCGCCGGGCGCAGCAGTGATCCCGACGAACGCTTGATGCGCGCGCTCGAGGAGCGCATCGACATCCCCGAGGCGCGCAAGGACGACTTCCGCCACGAGCTGATGAACTTCATCGCCGAGGTGCACCGCGAGGGCAAGACCTTCGATTGGCGCAAGAACAAGCGCTTGTCGAACGCGCTCGAACTCAAGGTCTTCGAGGACCGTCGCGATTCGATCCAGCTGGTCAGCCTGGTGTCGAGCGTCGTCGATCCCGACGTGCGCGAGAAGATCGCGGTGATCCGCGATCGACTGATGCGCCAGTTCGGTTACGACGAACCGTCGGCCGACGAAGTGCTGCAACACGTCGCCGGTCTGTTCGCGCGCGGCGCAGCGAAGCAAGCAGGCCTCGAAGCGGCCTGAGGCGAACATGTTCCGCATCGAAGCCGACCGTGCGCGCTTTCGAGAGATCGTGAGGGGAAAGATCCGCTCCGATCTGAAGAAGTACCTGTCGAACGCGGAGTTGATCGCGCACCAAGGCGACAAGGTCGTCTCGGTGCCCGTGCCGCAGATCGAGTTGCCGCACTTCTGTTACGGCGACAACCACAAGGGCGGCGTCGGTCAGGGACCGGGGCAGAAAGGCGACGCCGTCGCCGAGGGCCAAGAGGGCGCCGAAGGCGAGGGCGTCGCGGGCGACTCCGAAGGCCGGCACATCCTCGAAGTCGAGGTCGAGCTCGACGATCTCGCCCAGATGCTCGGTCGCGAACTCGAGCTCCCGAACATCCGACCGCGCGGCAAGTGCGACATGTCGAGCGACGGCGGTCGCTACAACGGCATTCGCCGTGCAGGCCCGGATTCGCTGCGCCATTTTCGACGCACCTATCGCCAAGCGCTCAAGCGCACGATCGCCGCCGGTGAATGGGATCCGACGCGACCGCGCGTGATTCCCGAGCGCGACGACTTTCGCTTCCGCGCGCGCCGCGCGGCGCCGGTGCCCGACAGTTCGGCGGTGATCTTCCACATGATGGACGTGTCCGGCTCGATGGGGCGCGAGCAGAAGGAGATCGTGCGCATCGAAGCCTTCTGGATCGACACCTGGCTGCGCAGCCAATACCGCAACTTGGAAGTCGTCTACATCGTTCACGACGCCGTCGCCAAGGTCGTCGACCACGAACAGTTCTTCCACCTGCGCGAATCGGGCGGCACCAAGATCAGCTCGGCCTACGAGCTGTGCTTGAAGTTGATCCAAGAGCGTTATCGCCCCGAGGATTGGAACATCTACCCGTTCCATTACTCCGACGGCGACAACTGGTCGGCGCGCGACACGGAACGTTGTGTTTCGATCTTGCGCGACGAGCTCGTGCCGCGCGTCAATCAGTTCTGCTACGGCCAAGTGAAGAGCGCCTACGGCTCCGGGCAATTCAAGAAGGACCTCGACGAGAGCTTCGGCAGCGAGGAGCGCGTCGTCACCTGCAGCGTCGCCGACCGCGAGGACATCTCGAAGGCGATCCGCGCCTTCCTCGGCAAGGGACGTTGATCGTGGCTGCGCCGCGCCGTCGACCGAGCGATCTGCCGCACGAACTCGCGCTCCAGGCGCAGCACATCGAACGCATCGCGCGCGCCTTCGGCCTCGATTTCCACGAGGTGCGCTTCGAATTGCTCGCGGCGAGCGACGTCAACGGCATCGCGGCCTACGGCGGATTTCCCGTGCGCTATCCGTCGTGGCGTTTCGGCATGGAGTTCGAACGCCTCGACAAGAGCTACGCCTGGGGTCTGTCGAAGATCTACGAGCTGGTGATCAACAACGACCCGGTCGTCGCCTACCTCGTGAGCTCGAATTCGCTGTCCGAGCAGAAGCTCGTCATGGCCCACGTGTTCGGGCACGCCGACTTCTTCAAGCACAACGGTTGGTTCGCGGGAACCGATCGGCACATGCTCGACACGATGGCCGCCCACGCGACCTGCATTCGGCGCACGGTCGATCGTGTCGGGCTCGAAACCGTCGAGCGCTTCATTGACCTGGCTTTGTCGCTCGAGAACTTGCTCGATCCGTATTTGCCGCTGCGCGAGCACCTGCGGCGCACGAAGGACCCGAGCGTGCCGGCGACGTCGGCTGCGCAATGTGTTGCACCGACCCACGACGTGCTCGGGTATCTCGCCCTGCACGCTCCGCTCGAGGACTGGCAGCGCGAGATCGTCGCGCTCGTGCGCGCCGAGGCCTACTACTTCCAGCCGCAGCGCATGACCAAGATCATGAACGAGGGTTGGGCCTCGTTTTGGCACAGCCGCATGCTGACGCACGGCGTGCTCGACGCTTCGGAGATCGTCGACTTCGCCGACTGCCACAGCGGCGCCACCGCGCAAGCTCCCGGCCGCCTCAATCCGTACAAGCTGGGCATCGAGCTGTTTCGATGGGCCGAAGAACGCGGCGACGACATCTTCCGTCTGCGGCGCATGCACAACGACGTGTCGTTGATCGACGAGCTGATGGACGAGCACTTCATCGAGCGCCAACAGATGTTCGTGTACGGGCGCAACGCGCGCTCGGGCAAGACCGAGGTGCTCGATCGCGATTGGAAGAAGATCAAGGCCAAGCTGCTCGCCGACCTCGCCTGGGGCGGCTTGCCGCGCATCGAGTTGGTCGGCGTCGATGCAAAGCGCGAACTCGTGCTGCTGCACCATCACGACGGCCGCGATCTGCAACTTGCCAAGGCGCAGGACACGCTGCGTCGACTGGCCGAATTGTGGAACGGCCCGGTCAGCCTCGAAACGACCGACGAAGGCCGCAAAAAACGCCTGTGCTTGCGCGACGGCGCGTTCAGCGTTGAAGACCTCGCCAAACCCGACGAGCGCCCCGGCGACATGTGAGCGCGCGGGCGTGCGCACGCAGCCGGAGTGCCGAGTCGAACTCAGTCGTCGCTGCTGAGCGCCTGCAGCAACGGAATCAAGCTCGAACCGACGAAGTAGTAGACGCGCGCGTCGTCAGCGCTTTCGGCGAAGGGGTTGTAGCCCGCGCCGAACATCAGCCGGTTCTGCCACAGGCCGACGGTGACGCCGAGGCCGATCTCGGAGTCGTTGTCGGGGCCGAAGTTGAGGAAGGTCGCGTGCAAACCTGCGCTCCAGCCGAGCGAGCGCGAGAAGTAGCGGTCGTCCTCGTCGTCGCGCGCGCCGTAGCTCCACAGCCACGACAGCGACGCAGAGAATCCGCCCGTGTTGCTCGCGCCGACGTTCTTGTCCGCAGTGACGAACACGACTGATGGAACTTGATCGGCGTGCCAGCCGAGCTTGGCGACCTCGAAGGTCGTGCGCAGCGGTTCGACGGCGTCGGTCTCGGTGCCCGCGTTCAGCATGCGCACGCGTACGTGCAAGCGATCGCCGGCCTGGCGCGGCGTCGACTGCAGGTCGACCCACGTGTTCGGCGCCGTCTCGAGCGGCACGGAGAACGCGGCTGCGTTGGTGACGTCGAGCGCGATCGGCGTGTCGCGGATGCCCAGGAAACGCGCGATCGCGTCCAGCACCGTGCGCGCATTTTCCGCCAGGGTCTTCCAGCTCTCGATGTCCGTGTGCACCGGCGCCCACAGCGCGCGAACTTCGTTCTCCAGATTGGCGGCGAGCTTCGCGAGCTCCGTGTCGACATGCGCCGCCAACTCGGCGGCCAAGTCCGCGAGCACGTCCGCGTCGAGCGCGTCGGCGATCTTGTCGACCATCGCTTTGCTGTCGAGCAACAGCTGCTGCAGATCGCTCGGCTCGCTCTTCTCCCAGCGCACTTTCAGTTGTTGGAGATCGTTGACCAACGCGGCGAGGGCCGCGAGTTCGGAAGTCTTGCCCGCGGCCGCGGCCCACTTGTCTTTCCATTCTTGGCCGTGGGCCGCGATGACCTGCGGGATCTTCGCGCCCGCGTCCGCGATGAACTTGTCGAGGACGATCTGCGTGCTTTGCGCCTTTTGCTGCAGCGCGCGGAGGTCGAGCGTGCTCGCGACGGCGACGAACTCGCCGATCTGCTTGACGATTGCGCTCTGCGTGTCGCGGAACGCCTCGCTCCACTTCGCCTTGCCCGTGCGGATCTTCTCCAGCGTTGCGGCGAGCTCCTTCGAGGCCGCCATCAGCTTCGTCAAGCGCGCGCGCTCTTCGTCGCTCAGGTGCATGCCCTTCGGATCGATGCGGTGCACTTCGCCCTCGTCGAGATCGTCGTAGCCCTCGACGTGGACCGCCTGCTTCTTGTCCGCCTTGTCACCCGGCACGAGGAAGGCCTCGATGCGAAGTTCGCGCGCGGCGATCGCTTTCGTCGTGTCCGCTTCGAGCCGTTCCGCGGCGCCGTTCCAGCTGCGAACGCGCGACTGCAGCAACGTGTTGAGTTGAGACACCGCTGCGGTGCGGTCCTGATCCTGTTCGATCGCGGTGACGAGTTCTTCGACGCGCGCGCGTTCGGCGGCCAAAGCCGTGGACTGGCGCGGCCACAGCTCGCGGATCGGCCCGAGAAAGCTGAGCTCGCTCGCGCCGCGCTGTTGCCGCAGCCCGATGAACGTGGCTTGCTCAGGAGTGCCGTCTTGCGCGTCCTCGGGCAGCGCTTGGAGTCGCGTCCAAGCATCGGCCGAACGCGCCTGGAGATCGACGAACTTGGCGATCTCACCGAGCGCCGCAGTCAAGGCATCGGCCTGCGCTTGGAGATGGTCGAGCGCAGCGGTGTCGAGCGTGCCGCTGATGTTCGAGCGCAGCACGTCGATCATCAGCTTGGAGTTGACGTCGAG
>CAYHRR010000017.1:0-18711 GCA_964358875.1 uncultured Planctomycetaceae bacterium
CGCGTTCGCTTCGATCACGATGTCCTGGGCTGTTTGCGATAACAGCGTGCCCGCGGGCACGACTCCGGCGGCCTTCGTGCGCGCATCGAAGGCCGCCGCGAGCGCGAGCTGCACGAGGTTCGGCCCTTCGCGCAGCACCGCCTCGATCCACACGGGAAAACACGGCTGCACGTCGAGCAGTGCGTAGCCCTTGTCGAAGCGCTGCACGAGCAGCGTGAGCGGTCCGACGAGTTTCGCCTTCAGCGCGAGCTTGTGCGCGAGCGCGACAAGTTCGGGATCGTCGATCGTCACCGCGATCCAAGCACGCATGCGTTCGTCGTCTTCGAGCACGCGCACGGCGCACGCTCCGAGTAACCGCCCGTCGCGCGCGACGACGAGGCACACCTCGACGAGCTGTCGAAACGCCGGGCTGAGAACGGAAATGCGTTTCGCTCCGCGCGCGCGCATCGTTTGCGCGGCGCGCACGGCATCGACCGTGTCGACGGCGCGCCGCCGCGAACCGTCGTCGGCGAGCAACGCGATCGGCCATGCAGGTGCGTGGAGAAACGTCGCCGCGAGCGCGAGATCCGGCAGCGCCCAACTCGACAAGGCCGAAACGCGCGCACTGCGGCACAGTTTCTCGAGACCGTGTTCGCTCAGGCGCACCAGCGCTTTGGCGTCGCTGCCCAGCATGCGCACGCCGACGCGCTCGAGCTCGCGTGCATGGCGTGCCAATCCGCGCGCAACGTGCGCGTTGCCGGCGATCACGCTGTCGATCACGTGCTCGTGCACGACTTCGAGCAGGCGCGCGCGAAACGCGTCGTCGTCGTCGCGCGGGTCGCCGACGCACGCGAACGCCTCGGCGATTTCCGGTCGGAACGCGCCGGATTCGCCGCGACGGCAAACGACGGCGACGCGTTTGGCTCCGCGCGACCCGAGCGCAACGAGCACGCCCGGGCCGGCGCACGACTCGGGGCCGTCCTCGAGCCCGATCACAGCGACGACGTGTGCGCGCTTCATTCCCTGCCCACCAAACTCTCGAGGCCCTTCAAGCTGGACTCGTAGCGCGGTTGAATCGCGATCGCCTTGAGGAACGCCTCGCGCGCTTCCTTCACACGCCCCTGGCGCGCCGCGCACCAACCGAGTCCGTCCCACGCTTCGGCGTACTGGACCTTGTCGCCCGCGTGCAGCTCGACCAACTGCTTGAACACTTTTTGGCCGCCTGCGAAATCACCGCCTGCGAACAAGGTCCAGCCGTAGTCGGAGAGCATCGACGACAGCGCGCCCCAGCCGCTTTCCTTCTTGGGCAGCGTCGCGAGGTACTTGGTCATCAACTCCTTGCCGAGTTCGAGCTTGCCCGCGCGCACGAGCGTCAACGCCAGTCCGCGCTTGGCCGTCGGTTCGAGCGGATCCTTCTCGACGGCACGCCGAAAATCAGCTTCCGCGCGCGCCCAATCGTTGCGCGCATACCAAGCCCAACCGAGCGGGCTGTAGAGCTTGTCGAGTTCCGCAAAGGTGCCGAAGCACGCGCGCAACCACTCGGCGTCTTCGAGCGTCGGATCGAGTTGCACCGCGCGTTCGAGCTCGATGCGCGCTTCGACGACTTGCTTGCGCGCCAACATCACGGCTGCGAGTCCGCTCAACGCGTAGGCGGAATTCGCGTCGAGCTCCTTGGCGCGTTCGAAGGTCGTCGCAGCGCGCTCGAGCGCGTTCGTTCGGTACTGCGCCCAACCGAGCATGGCTGCGGCTTCGGCGTCGTGCGCGAGGTCGGCGCACTGCGCTGCTTGCTCGAGTCGCGCCGCTGCGGCCGGCCATTGCGCCGACTGCATCAACATCCAGCCCCAACCCTTGTGCGCGAGCCCCAGTTGCGGAGCCGCAGCGAGCGCCGCTTCGAAGCTCCGCTGCGCTTCGTCGACGTCGCCACTGCGCGCGAAGGCCCAACCGATCGAAGCGTCGATCCACGCCCGCTTGGCTCGCGGAAAGCGCTCGTCAGCAGTTTCCTTGATGGCGCGCAACGCCGCGACCGCCTTCGCGAACTCGCCGGCGTCAAGCAATCTCCACGCGGCGTCGTAGTCGGCATTGCGCCAAGTCTCGAGCGCCGCGGCGCCCGAGACCGCGTCGACGTAGCCCGGCAAAACGCGTTGTGCTTCGGCGAAGGCGCTCTCGGCCGCGTTCATTTCGCCCATCGAGTACAGACTCCAACCCTCGCCGCACAGCGCGTCGACCCAGTCGCCGTGCTGAGCGCGCACGGCGCGGAAGCGTTCGAGGGCCTTGTCGAATTGGCCGACGCGGTAGTAGCTCCAGCCGCGCAGTGCATCGAGGTCGAGCGCGACTTCGGCGCGCGCGCCCGCGCCCGCCGTGGCGGGAAAACGCACGGGCTCCAGCGCTGCGCCCGCAGCGCCGCATTCGTCGGCTTGCTTCAGCGCCGCGTCGTAGTTGGCGAGGTGGAAGTTCGCGAAGGCCAACCCGCGCAGCGCGTCGACGTCGTTCGGAATCAGATTGCGCGCCGCCGTGAAGTGTTCGAACGCAAGCGAATCGAGCCGCGTGCGCAGCGCCGACCAACCTGCAGTGCGGTAGAGCGGCCACCAGTCCTTGCGCGCGTCGGTCAGCGCCTTGACCTCCGCGCTGAACGCGTACGGCGAAAACGTGATCGCGTCACGAAAATGCTCGAAGGCCTCGGCCTCCTTGGACTGCTCGCGCGCACACCAAGCGAGTCCGAGTTCTGCGCCCCACGCTTCGGCAGTCATCTCGGTTGCGCGCTGGAATTCGCGGCGCGCAGCCGTGAGATCGCCTTTCTTGAAGTAGCACCACGCGCAGATCAAGCGCGCCTCGTAGTGCTCGGGCTCGCTCTTGAAACTGAGCTGCAACGACACGAGCGCATCGGCCCACGCGCCCGACGCGTACTTGCAGAAACCGATGCCGCGCGCCGCCGAGGCGCAGTCGCCGCGTGCCTTGAGCGCGCGCTGAAACGCCTTGACCGCCTCGTCGTAGCGCGCGAGGTAGTACAGGCACCAGCCGTCGCCGGTATGCGCGTCGGCCGACGCGCTCGCTGGCGCGGCGGTTTCTCCCGCGGCGATCTGCAGGTACGCGACGCGCGCGTCGAGGTAGCGACCCGCCGCGAACAACGCGTCCGCTTGCTCGAGCGGCGCCTTGCGCACGGCCGCGAGCGCCTCGAGCCCTTGCTTGCTCCACTTGTATTCGGCGTCGCGCGCGAGTGCGTTCGCAAAAGCCTGCTCGGCGTCGTCGTAGGCGCCGAGGAAGTAGTGGCACCAACCGATGCCGTCGTGAAGTGCCGCCGAATCCGGCGTCGACTTCACGTCCTTCGACATTTGTTCGAGTGCGGCGCGATAGTCGCGGCGACGGAACAAGGACCACGCGTCGTTGTCCGCAGACTGCGCGAAGAGCGCCGCGGCGAGCGTGAGAGCGATGAAAACGAAGTGCAGTGTGCGCGTCATGGCTTGTGGATCAGGCGTCCGTCGGCGAGCAGCTCGGACAGAGCCTCGACGCCCGACAGCGTCGTGTGCGAAGTACGGAAGAAGGTCGTGCCGGTGCGAGCTTCGCGCGGCGCGGGCAGCGCTTCGCCGAGCGCGAGTCGCAGCGCGATGTCGGGCAGATTGAGTCCCATGTCGTGCGTCACTCCGACCCAGGCCGGAAAGCGCGCGTTGATCTCGATCAAGTGCAAGCGGCCGCTCGACGCTTCGCGCATCAACTCGAGCTCGAGCGGACCCTCCCACTCGAGCGCGCGCAGGATCTTGTGCGCGACGGCGCGCACCGCCGGGTCGTCGACGACTTGCGCGCCGATCGCCTTGCCGGCGCTCGACACAACGGTCTTGCGGATCGTGATCAAGGCGGCCGCATCACCGCCGCGGCGCGCGACCGCGCACACGTCGAATTCCTCGCCGATCACCGGCATTTGCGCGAGCACGGGGTAGCCCCATCGCGCCGCGAGACGCCAATACACCGCGAGCGCCTCAGCTTCGTCGTCGACGCGCACCGCATCCGCGAGCGAGCCCTTGAGCCAACACGGAAAGGTCCACTCCGGTTGCTTCCAGAAAGTCGTCGGGTCGGTGACGACTTCGGTGCGCGGACTGGCGATGCCGTGGCGCGCGGCCCAGGCCGGAAGGCGCTGCTTGTAGCGCTTCTTCACCGCGTCGGCGCTCGGGATCAGCATGCGGATGCCGCGCGCTTCGATCTCGGCGCGGTGATTGGCGAACAGCGGCAGTTCCGAATCGAGCGCCGGAATCAACACGTCGATCGGATGCGCGGCGTGGATCTCGAACAGGCGCCGCAGGAGCACCGCGGCAGGATCGCCGGGCAGCGGCGTCAGGTACACGGCGTCGAACAAGTCGCGCCTGAACGAACCCGTCAACGTGGGCTCGTAGGCGAAGCCGAGCAACTCGAGTGCATCGCCGCGTGCCGCTCGCAACGCGCGAGCCACGGCGCAACCGGGATACGGATTGTCACGACCCTCGAGTCCGGTGATCGCGACCACCGGTCCGCGCTTGCGTGCGCGCTTAGCCTTCGAGGAGGCCATGCTGTCCTAGGGTCGCGAGAAACGCGTCGACGTCATGACGCGCGACGCGCACGGCGACGTCGTAGTTCCGGGTGAGCAACGCGCTCAGTTCGTCGCGCGTCGCTCCGCGCACGAGCGCGGTGATGAGCACATCGCCGACCGGATTGAGCGCGAACACTCCGCCGCTGCGTCGATCGAAGAGCTGCGCCGCGCCGCTGCCGCGCCGCTTGCACACGATATGTCCGGCGAGCTTCACGAGTGAGTTGCGTTGGATGGCGATTCGTCCGTGCCTGCGTGCTCCGCCGACACGCTGCGGACACGAGTCGCGAGTTCTAACCACTCGCGACGCCATGAGTAGCGCGCCGAAACGGTTTTCAGAGCGTGGTCGACCGAGCTGAAGTTCCCCAGCAGCTCGTACGCGCGCGCGCGCAGCCACTCGCACTTGCCGCGCTCGTCACCGTGCAAGTTCGTCGCCGCTTCGAGCGAGCGCTCGACAGCAGCGGGACGTCGCTCGATCACGGCCTGAAGTGCGTCGAGCAGCGGATCGCTGACCGTACGCACAAGGACGTGTCGCAACCGCGCGACATGGACCACCTGCGTCGCATCGGGTTCGAGCAGCGCGAGCCTGGCTTCGACTTCGCTCGTCGCTCCGGCGCGCACGAGTGCGACGGCGAGCGGTTCGAGCAACTCGCCGTACGCGGCGATCGTGGTCGCCACGTCGAACACGTCGAGTCGACTGGGATGCAGCGCTCCCTGCGCAAAGGCCGCGCAGAACGCGGCGTTAGCGTCTTCCGCGCGGCGCAAGCGAAACAGCGACCACGCGCGTCCCCACTGTGCGTCGGCGAGGCTCGGGTCGGCATCGCATGCGCGTTCGAAGCGCGAGAGCGCCTCGGACCAACGCTCGAGGCCGTAGGCGCTCCAACCGTAGAAGGCCCACGCGTCACCGAGCTCCGGCCGCTCGTCGAGCAAGGCTGCGAGCAACGCCTCGGCCTTCGCAAACCAGCCAAGGCGATACCAACCGATCGCCAAGCCTTTGCGCGCGCCGACATGTGCCGGTTCGACGGCGAGCGCTTCCCAAAACGCGTCGGCCGCCCACGCGTGCGCGCCCAGTTCGAGGTGACACCAACCGAGACCCGCGAAGATCTCTGCGCGGCAAATCCACGGCACACGCGCGCCGACGAGCGCGAGCGCCGCGAAGAATGCGTCGCGCGCTT
Organism: uncultured Planctomycetaceae bacterium; assembly: GCA_964358875.1. Taxonomy (GTDB): domain Bacteria; phylum Planctomycetota; class UBA1135; order UBA1135; genus CAYHRR01. Next base: position 5,707 of record CAYHRR010000017.1, read on the forward strand.
CACTCCAACGGCGCGCGTGGTAGTGCGCCCACGCGTCCATCACCGGCTTGCGCCGCCACGCTTCGAGCGCGAGCAACTCATCGCTCGCACCACGGTGATCGGGCTCGCGCGCGAGCACTTCGTATTCGAGTCGCTCTTGCTCGTCGCGTTCGCCGCGCGCCTTGGCGACGAGCGCCGCCTCATGCACCGGCTCGGCCCACTGCGGAGCGCTTTGCCGGGCTTCGTCGAGATACCGAGCGGCCATTTCGCAATCGCCCGCTTCGCGCGCCGTGCGCGCCGCGTCACACAAGCGCGCCGGCCGCCACAGCGCTCGGCGCGCAGTCGCAATGAGCGCGGTGAAAGGGCCAGATCCGAGGGGTTGCATCGACGACCGTGGCGCGAGTCTAGCCGCTTCGATTCGTCGACCGCGTGGCGAGTAGGCGCCGACGCACGGGTCACACGGCACGAGCAGCGCGTAAATCGTTCGCGCTAAGCAGGACGCTTCGCGTTGCCGCGGCTCCGAAACGCGCATCGAGCTCGCTGTGCAGCGCGACGTGCCGCGCCGCCGCGCACTACCGCACCAGTCCGCTCGCGCCGGCGCACATTTGCGGCACGTCCGATCGCGCCGCGCCGCTTGGAAGGAACTTCGCTTCGGCATCCGCCCGCAACCCGTGCTACTCGACCCGGCGACGTGGAAACGGTTTCGCGCGGTGCGACGGGAGCGGCGTGCTCCAGCGCATCTCGCATGGACGTCGATGCAGCCGCAGCGATCGTGCGCACCGACCACGGTGAGCGCGCGGCGTCCGTTGTTGCATCCATGTCCAGCATCCTGATCGACATCGACCACGCGCACGCGCGTAAGGAAGTCCTCGTCGCGCGACGTCGAGCGCGTAGCCAGGTCGGCATGTCGATGATCGAGATGCTAATCGCGATGAGCGTGATGTCGATCGCGATGGTGATGTTCGCGAGCGTCGTCGCGTCGAGTTCGCGCATGGGCTCCGAAAAGCGCGAGGCGAGCATCGCTGCCAACGCCGCACGCACCTTGCTCGAAACGATGCGCAGCGTGCCGTTTCGCCAACGCTTCGCCGCGTACAACGCCGTGCCCGCCGACGACCCGGGCGGCGCGAACTCGGCACCCGGCTGCTTCTTCGCCGTCGAGGGTCTCGAGCTGCGCCAAGACGACGGCGACGGATTCGTGGGTGAAGTGCTCTTCGCCGCGGACGAAGGCGCGCTGTACGAGTACGCGGAGAACGAACGTCTCGGCATGCCGCGCGACCTCAACGCCGACACGTTGATCGACAAGCTCGACCACGGCTCCGACTACACGATTCTGCCGGTCGCGGTGCGCATCGAGTGGCGTGGCCCGAACGGACCGCGCAAGCTCGAGATGTTCACGATGTTCGTCGATGCGGTGAGCGTCCTGCCGTGATGCACCGCTCACGCGCCGGATTCACGTTGATCGAGGCGCTCGTCGCCGTGTCCGTCGCTGCGCTGATCCTCGGCAACGTCGCCGTCATGCTCAGCGCGAGCAACACGGGCTACGAGAAGGAATCCTCGCGCGCGACGCTCGAACTGCAGCTCGATCAGACGCTCGACCGCATCACGCTTGCCTTGATGTCGGCCGATCTCAATTCGCTGAATCCGGGTGCGCCGAATCCGGCCTTCCACACGCAACTCGAATTCGAGCAACGCCTGGGCGTGCAGAACGGCGTCGTCGTGCGCGGCGATCCGGAGCGCATCGAATACACGCTCGCCGCGGGCGAAGTCGTCTGGAAGCAACGGCCGGAGCAGGAAAACGAGCGCTCGGTCGTGTGGAACCGTTGGGTGCGCCAATTCCTCGAGGGCGAGCTGCCCAACGGCGTCGACGACAACGGCAACGGCCTCGTCGACGAGAGCGGACTGACGTTCATCATCGAAGGCTCGAGCGTGACGATCTGGCTGTCGCTCGAGCGCATCGGCCCCGAGAACAAGCCGGTGACCTACTCGCGCAAAGCCGTGATCACTTGCCGGAACACGTGAAGAAAGCGACGACACCATGAAGCTGCAATGCACGTCACGAAGCTCGCAACGCGGAGGCGTGTTGATCGCGACACTGATCATGGTGTTCGCTGTCAGCGCGATCTGCGTGTGCTTGCTCGAACTCGATTCGTCGCGCCTCAAGCGCCAGATCGCGGGCATCGACAACAAGTGCGCCTTCAACTTGGCCGAGGCCGGCATCGGCGAGGCCTGGTACGGCCTGAGCGTCGGCAAGTCCGGCACTGTCGGCAGCATCACGGAACCGGCGCGCTTCGGCGAAGGGCTGTTTTGGGTCGAGGCGACGGACCTCGGCAATCACATGGTCGGCCTGGAAAGCACGGGCATGTCGGGCGCCGGGCGCGTGACCTTGTCGCAGGTCGTCAAATGCTCGCCGGCTTCGATTCCCTCGCTCGGCGTGTTCGGCTCGCAGCGCATTTCGATCGGCACGAGCGCGCTGCTCTCGACCTACAACTCCGCGGACGGCAAGGCGGAACCGGCGCCGCTCAAGCTCCAGTCGAACGGCGACATCAGCGTCAACACGCAGTCGGTGATCAAGGGCGATGCGACGCCGGGCCCGTTGGGCTCGGTCGCGCTCGCGGCGGGCGCGAGCGTCACCGGTTCGACCGCGCCGTCTGCGGCCGAGGTCAGCTTGCCTGCGATCGACGCGCCGAGCTTCACGCTCGAAGCGGCGCTCGCCCATGCGAACCCCAAGCCGCTCTCGATCAGCGGCAATCACGCCTATCCGAGCATCAACGTCGCCGCCGGCGCGACGCTGACGCTCACCGGACCGGCGGTCGTCGTCGTCGAGCAGTTGACGGTCGAGGGCACGGGCGAACTCGCCATCGACGCCACGCTCGGCGAGGTCAAGCTGTACGTGAGCGATTGGCTCAATCTGAAGAGCACGTCGCGCGTCACCTTCGCGGATGTCGATCCGACGCACTTCTCGTTGCTCGTCTCGGCCAGCGGATCTTCCGATCGCGACGGTGACGGCGCAGCCGATCCCGCCGTGCGCTTTCTCTGCGACAGTCCGTTCTACGGCACGTTCTATGCGCCCAACGCGCGCCTCGCGTTGCCGTCGTCGTTCCGATTCTTCGGCACGCTCGCAGCCGACACGCTGGCGATCGGCAACCTCGCGCAAGTGAACTACGACGTCGCCTTGCTCGAGCAAGACGCCGGCGTTCAAGCCACGGTCGGTGCCGTCTCGTGGCGCGTGATCGAAGTGCCGGTGTCGATCGCGCGCGACCTGACCACCGATCCCTTCGAAGCGCTCGGCGTCGTCGAAGCGTTGCTCGCCAAACCGACCGACGCGCATCTCGACACCGGCTTCCAGGTGTACGTGAAGTACCTCGATCTCAGCGGCGCCGAGCAGTACTACCGCGGACCCGAGGCGAGCTTCGACTGGGGCCAAGTCAAGCAAGTGCTCGCCGTCGTGCGTCAGCCGCTGTGACACCGCGATGACTTGGAAGTTCCACAAGCGCTGGTTCGCATGTGCGCTGAGCGCGCTCACGGTCGCGAGCGCGCGCGCCTTGGCGCAGGAGCCTCGCGACACAGCGCGTGAGTTCATGGCGCACTGCGAGGCGCAGGATCTCGACGGCGTCGCGCGCCGGTTGCGCGCACGCGAGCCCGAGTTCCTGCGCGCGTGTGTCGCTCTAGTGATCGACGGCGACGCCAGCGTGTCGACTGCGGGGCGTGGCGCAGTTCTGCGCGTGCTTGCGGAGCACTTGCCGCTTTTGCGCGCGCAACTGATCGAGCTATCGGGCGCGAACGCCGCTCCCGAGCGCATCGCAGGCGCGCTGAGCGTGCTCGGCGAAGTCGGCGAGGCCCGCGACCTCAATTTCGCGCTGCAACTGGCGCTGAGCACTCCGCGCGCGCCCGCCGATGGCGACGTCGACACGTTCGAGGAACTCGATCCGACGAGCGCGGCACTGCGCGCCGCACTCGCGAGCATCGTGCGTCGCTGCAAGCCGCAACCGAGCGTGCTCAATGCGCTCATCGCAGCGGGCACCAACGCATACACACCGGTCGTCGTCGAGGCCTTCGCGGCGAGCGGCGTGCGTGAAGCGGTCGACTTGCTGGCCGAGCTGTTGCGCGCGAACTATGGACGGCGCGCGGCGACGGTGATCGCTCTCGGTCGCGCTGCACTGGCGACGCCGCCGCCGTTCGAGCAGCGAGCCTGCGCCGCCGTGCGAGCTCTGCTCGACCATCCCGATGCGGACGGTTTTCGCGAAGCCGTGATCTGCGTCGGCCGCTTGGACGACGAAGGCGCCGCCGCGCGCCTCGTCGAGTTGCTCGACGCCGACGACGCGGGAGTGCGCGCCGATGCACATTGGTCACTGCGACGCATCACCGGCGCGCGCTTCTCGATGCAACGCGCGCATTGGTCGCGCTGGTTGCACGACGAATCGCAGTGGTGGTCCGAGCGCGCGCCGGACTTGTTCGACGCGTTGGATTCAGCGGATGCCCGTGAGAGCGCGACGGCACTCAACGAATTGTTGCGCCATCGCTTTCCGCGCCATGAGCTGGCGCCGGCGCTCGCCAAGTCGTTGCCGCAACTCGAAGGCGCGGCCTTCGACGCGGTGTGCGTCGCCATCGCTCAGCTTGGTTCGCGCGCACCGACGGCGTTGCTCGCGGAACTCGACGAGCGCGAGACGAATGCGGCGCGGCGGGCCAGCCTCGGCGCCTGTCGTGCGCGGCTTCAAAGCATGGGCGCAGCGGCGCCGAAGCCCGTGCGCTGAAGCGAACGCCGTCCCGACTGCGGCCATGCGCCGCATCACGGCTCAAGCCGCTCGCCGCTCCGGTCGATCCGGCCCGCGCCGATCCTCGAGGCGGCCTCGTGAAACCCACCTACAAACGCCGTATCCGACTGATCCGACCGCGCCTCCAACTGCGGCTGATCATGAGCATCACGGGCGTCGCCGTGCTCGCCCTCGCGTTGCAGTACATGGTCTTCATGCGCGTGCTGGCGGCGGTGGCGCTGTCGCTGCCGAACGACGGCGCAGCGCTGATGACCGAGATTTCGTCGAAGCTGCTCGCGATCGCGGTGCTGACACTCGCGATGCTGCTGCCTGCCGCGCTTCTCGTGGGCGTGCTCGTCACGCATCGCATCGCCGGTCCGCTGTATCGCTTCGAGGTCTACCTCAAACAAGTGCTCGCCGGCGAGCAGCGCGGCGAGTGTCGCTTGCGCGAAGGCGACGAACTCCAAGATCTGTGTGCGTTGATCAATCAGGTCACGGCGGCGCAGCGCTCGCAAAGCTCCGCGTCGCCCGCGGCCGGCGACGAGCGCCGCGTCGCCTGAGTCCGAGCGCCATGTCGCTGCGCACCAAGATCGTCGTCATCGTCACGCTGGTCGTCGTCGCCTACGCGGCCGCGGACCACGCGCTGCAACGCTTCGTGATCCTGCCGCGCTTCGAGGCCCTCGAACGCAACGAGGCTTCGAAGGACATGCAGCGCGTGCTGCATGCACTCACGGCGGAAATCGACGGCGTCGACGAGCGCTGTCGACAGTGGGCGCAGTGGAGCGAGACGCGCGAGCTGCTCACGCGCACTCGCTCACCGCAAACAGCTGAAAACTCCGCGTGGATCGAGCATTTCGCGGCGGCGAACCTCGGCCTCGACTCGTTGCGGCTGGCGGGCATCAACTTGCTGTACGTCGTCGATCGCGACGGCACCGTGCGCTGGGGCGAGATCCGCGACCTCGACAGCGGCGCGCGCCTCGGCGTGCGTGAATTGGCCGTCGAGCGCCTTTCGATCAACCACCCGATGCTCGTCAACCGTTGCGACGAACGCGGCAACGAGATCGAACCGGGCCACGTCGCCGGCCTGATGATGATCGACGAACTCGGGCCCACGTTTGTCGCCTCGCGTCCGATCGCCGGCGCAACGAGCTCGGCGCCTTGGCTGGGCACGTTGATCACCGGGCGCGTGCTCTCGCGCGATTTGGTGCAGCGCCTCAACGAGCGCACGGAAGTCGCCTTTCAGACCTGGCGGCTCGACGAAGCGCTCGCCGCCGAAGAACGCGCCGTCATCGATCAAGTGACGAGCGCCTACGAGCCCGTGGTCGTCGAGCGCAACGCCGCCGTGCTGTCGGTGTATTCGACGCTCGAGGACGCACGCCGCATGCCAGCGCTGCTCGTGCGCGCGGACGTTCCGCGCGACGTGTCGGCCAGCGGCGCCACCTCGGCGCGCTATGCGTTGATCTCGACGATCGCCTCGGGATTTCTGCTGCTGCTCGTGCTGCTCTTCGTGCTGCGCCGCATGGTCATCGATCCCATCGGCAGGCTGACCACGCTCGTCGTCGACATCGGTCGCACCGAGAACTACGCGGCCAAGATCGAGCTCACGCGCGACGACGAGGTCGGCGTCCTGGCGCGCGAGTTCGAGAGCATGATGCGCAAGCTCGAACTGTCGCGCGCCGCCGTCGTGCAAGCCGCGCGCTCGGCGGGCATGTCCGAGATCGCGACGGGCATCCTTCACAACGTCGGCAACGTGCTGAACAGCGTCAACACGTCGGCGACCGTGATCACGCAGCGCGTTCAAGGCTCGAAGCTCGCCAAACTCGAGCGCCTGACCGAGCTCGTGTCGTCGCAGGGCGAGCGCTTGGCGGAGTTCATCGCGACGAATCCCAAGGGCAAGCACGTCGCACCGTTTCTCAGCGAAGTCACGATGTCGATGCGCGCCGAGCAGGGCGAGATCGAGCGCGAGTTGCTTTCGCTCGGCGAGAACATCGAGCACATCCGCAAGCTGGTCGACTCGCAGCAAGCGCTCGCCGTGCGCAGCGAACTGCGCGAGCCGACCGACGTCGCCGCCCAAATCGAGTTCGCGCTGTCGATCGCGGCGCGCTCGATCGGCGAGCGCTGCACGGTCGAGGTCGTGCGCGAATTCGCGACGCTCGAACGCGTGCGCGTGGACAAGCACAAGCTCGTGCAAGCGCTGGTCAACCTGTTCAAGAACGCCTACGAGTCGATCGACGAAGCGCGCGTCGAGCGCGGTCGCATCGTCGCGCGGCTGACCGCGACTTCCGACGGCCGCGTGCGCATCGAGGTCATTGACAACGGCATGGGCATCGCCGCCGAGAACCTCACGCGTGTCTTCCAACACGGCTTCACGACCAAGTCGAACGGCCACGGATTCGGCCTGCATTCCTCGGCGAATTCGGCCGTCGAAATGGGCGGACACCTGTCTGCGGCAAGCGACGGCCCCGGCCGCGGTGCGACGTTCGTGCTCGAAATCCCCGTTGATTCCGCGCCTGTGGCGCTGAGCGAGTCCCCATGACCGACACCTCGAATCGCCGCCTTTTGATCGTCGACGACACCGCCGGCATCCACGAAGACTTCCGCAAGGTGCTCGGCCTCGCTGCGCCGGCGCAGTCCGCGAGCACGTCGGAGAACGCGCTGTTCGACGAAGTCGATGCCGCTCCTGCGAACGCGGCGCAGGCGGAGATCAGCTACACGATCGACTCGGCTTTCCAAGGCGAACAGGCACTCGAGCGCGTGATCGCAGCACGCAAAGACAACCTGCCCTATGCGCTGGCCTTCGTCGACATGCGCATGCCGCCCGGTTGGGACGGCGTGCAGACCATTCGCAAGCTGTGGGAAGTCGAGCCCGACCTGCAGGTCGTCGTGTGCACGGCCTTCTCCGATTACACGTGGCCCGAAATGGTCGCGCACCTCGGCCGCAGCGATCGCCTGCTGATCCTGAAGAAGCCCTTCGATGCCGTGGAGGTGTGTCAGCTCGCCGCCGCGCTCACCGAGAAGTGGAACGTGACCGCCGACGCGCGCCGGCACTTGCAGAGCGTCGTGCGCGCCGAACTCGAGGCGCGCGCTTATGCGTCGTCGCTCGAAACAGTCAATCGAGCGCTCGAATCGTCCTGGGCCCAGGCTGAAAACGAGCTCAAGCGCAAGCGCGAGTTCGTGCTGTCGATGGCGACGGAGGTGCTCGCACCGACGCAAGCACTGTTGCTGAAGAACATCGACCTAGCCGGTCTCGAGCGCGGCGACGGCGCGGCCTTGGCTGCACTCGACGCCGCAGGCGATCACGCGACGAGCATCGTCGGCGCGATCGCGACGATCATCGAACTCGCGGCGATCGACGCCGGCAGCGTGCGCGCCGACCACGCGCCTTGCTCGATCGGTGCGCTCGCCGAAGAGATCTGCGCGAGCGCTCGAAGGCAAGCGGCCGGCAAGCCGGTGACGATCGCTTGCCGTCGCTTGCCCGGCGTGCCGGCCACGATCACCTCGGACGAGCCGCGCGTGCGCCGTGTACTTACCGAGCTCGTCGGCAACGCGCTGCGCAACACCGCGCACGGCACAGTGCACATCGAAGTGGCGCCGCAAGGCGTGCTCGGTTCTCCGCCGAGCGCGGTGCGCATCACGATCAGCGACACGGGCAGCGGACTGTCGCGCGAGAGCTACGCGCACTTGTTCGAGCCCTTCGCCGGCGCGCTGCGCGGGACGAACGTCGACGCGCGCGCAGGACTCGGCCTCGCCTTGTGCAAGCGCACGGCGACGCTGCTCGGCGGTGAGCTCAACTACGAACCGCGCGACGAGCCCGGCGCGCAGTTCGCGCTGGTGTTGCCGCTGAACGCTACGAACGGCTGAGCGCTTACGCCGCGCCGCGCCGCTGCAAGCCGCCGGCGAGCAACTGCCCCGCAAGTGCGGCCGGCACGGGCGGGCTGAACAAGTAGCCCTGAGCCTCGTCGCACTGCAACACGCGCAGGAACGAGAGCTGGGATTGCGTTTCGACGCCCTCTGCGACGACGCCGAGCTTGAGGCTGCGCGCCATCAAGATGATCGAGGTCACGATCGCCGCGTCGTCAGGATTCGAAGTCACCTCGCGGATGAAGCTCTGATCGATCTTCAACGCGTCGATCGGAAAGCGCTTCAAGTACGCGAGCGACGAGTAGCCCGTGCCGAAATCGTCGATCGAAAGGTGCACGCCGCTCGACTTCAGTCGCGCGAGCGTGGCGACGGCGGAGCCTGCGTCGTTCATCACCGTGCTCTCGGTCAATTCGAGCTCGAGCCAATCCGCGGCGAGCTTGCTGTCCTCGAGCGCGGTACGCACCGTCTCCTGCAGCCCGGGTTGATTGAACTGAACCGACGACAGGTTGACGGCCATGCGCACCGGAGTGAGTCCGGCGTCCTGCCACGCGCGGTTTTGACGACACGCTTCGCGCAGCACCCATTCGCCGATCGGAACGATCAGCCCGGTTTCCTCGGCGAGCGGAATGAACTGGGCCGGCGAGACGAAGCCGAGATCAGGATGCTTCCAACGAATCAGCGCCTCGAAGCCGAGGATGCGCTGCGTGCGGATCTCGACGCGCGGTTGGTAGTAGACGACGAATTCGTTGCGTTCGAGCGCGCGGCGCAAGCTCGTCTCCAGCGTCAGTCGCTCGAAGGCCTTCGTGTCGAGCGCCGACGAATAGAACTTCATCGAAGCGTGGCCGTCGTTGCGCGCGCAGTACGCGGCGGTTTCTGCGCGGCGCAACAACTCGTCGGGCGCGTGGTGATCGGTCGGAAAGCCGGCGATGCCGATCGAAGCCGGCACGCACAACTCGCAATCGGCGATTTGAAAGGGCTGCGACAACAACTCGAGCACGCGCGCCGCGACTTTTGCCGCGTCGGCGAGGCGCGGCAAGTCCGCGAGCAGCACGCACAGTTGGTCGCCGCCGATGCACGCGATCACGGCCTCGCCGCCCACGCGACCGAGGTTCGCGACCGAGTCCACGCTGCGCACTCCCTCGCGCACGCGGCCGGCGATCGTGTCGAGCAAGTGCGCGCCGGCGTCGTTCGACAGATTGCCGGAGGTCAGCGAGCGAATGCGGTGCACGTCGATGAACAGCACCGCGACGTGACGCTGCGTGCGCCCGGCGTTCTGAATCGCGCGGTCGACGAGTTCGAGGAACTGCACGCTGTCGAGCAACACGCGCGCGCCTCCGTGCAGCGCATGCACCGTGCTCCCGACCGCCCTCGTCGCGCGCGCCGGTTCGACCATCACGGTCGCGCGCGTGCAGTGCCCGTTCTCGTCGAGTTCCGAGTAGCCCGTGTGGACGAGCTGCAACGGCAACCCGTCGCTGCCCAGCACGACGTGATCGAAGGGCGACGTCGGCAAGCCCTTGGTCAGAGCGCCGATCCACGTCGCCAGTCCGCGCCGCGATTCCGTCGGCACCGCATCGAGCCAGCGCTCGACGGTCATCGTTTGACTGCCGCCTTCGATGGACAGCAGCGAAGCGCCGAAGGCCGAGCACCACACTTGCCCGGCCTCGGGCACGAGTTCCCAGAAGCCCGTGTGTCGATTGGAGTCGACCAGTCCGACATGCGTGCGCCAGCGATCGCGCTCGCGGCGCGCGACGGCGAAGCGCAGTGCATTTTCGAGATGCGCGAGCACGACCTCGTCGGCGCAGTCGCGCTCGACGACGCCGAGGGCGCCCGCGTCGAAGGCCGCTGCCGTGGCCTTGGCATCGCCGGCGTCGACCGTGGCGACGAAATCTCGACCACGCAACGCGAGCTGATCTTGCGGCGATCCGCGCTGCTCTCCGCAGCACGCGCCGTCGGCCTCAAACGCGACGATGACCACGTTGGTGACGCCGTGGCGCCGCTCGTCGAGGGCCGTGACGAGGCTGGTCGCAAAGGCGGTTTGGGAACCGCGGCCGACGATGGCGAGAGCGAGGCTCGAACCGCGCTTCAAAGCGCCGTCCACCACGATCCAGCGCGCCGTGGCGGCTTGGGAGTTGGGTTCAGTCATTGGGGGAAAACGCGGCGACCGGGCCGGAGTCAGGCGAGGTTTCATCGGTGCACCACCGCCGCGATCTGAAGGCCGGGACGCGTTCTTCGGGGGACTCCCCTGGCCTTCGCCCCGCGTCGACAAGGGGCCCTGTGATCCCGCTCGCAGACTTGACGACGTGTCCTCAGCGGCCTTGCCGTCCTGAATGCATCAACTAATCTCCATTCCATGATTGGTCTCACCAGCACCTCGCGTTTGCTCAAGGCCCTGGCCGACGACACCCGCATGCGGGCGCTGCACCTCCTCACCCAGGAGGACCTGTCGGGGTCGGACCTGATGGAGATCCTCAACCTCGGCCAGAGCCGGGTATCGACCCATCTGAATCTGTTGAAGGAAGTCGGCCTCGTCCTCGATCGTCGCGACGGGCGGCGCACGCTGTTCTCGATCGCTCCAGGACCGGCGGCGGCGCTGCTCGATCAAGTCCTGCGTGAGAACGAGGGCAGTCCCGAGTTCGCCGCCGACCTCGCCGGCCTGCAGGTGTTGCGCGAGACACGCCGCTCGGAGCGCCGCGCCTTTTTCGACCGCGTTGCCGCGAGCTTCGGCGAACAACTGCTGCCCGGTCGCACTTGGGAAGGTCTCGCGCGCGGCCTGATCCGCCTGTGCCCCAAAGGTCGCTACGCCGACCTCGGCATCGGCGACGGCTTGTTGACCTTGATGCTCGCGGAGTGCGCCGACGTCGTCACCGCCGTCGATCTGTCGCCGGAGATGCTCACGCAGCTCAGCGCGCGCGCCAAGCAACGCGGACTGACCAACATCGCCACCGTCGAGGGCGACATCGAGTCCTTGCCGCTGCCCGATTGCTCCCACGACTTCGTGGTGATGAGCCAAGCGCTGCACCACGCCGCCGATCCGCGCCGCGCGCTGCACGAAGCCCAGCGCATCCTCGTCCCCGGCGGCAAGTTGCTCGTGCTCGATTTGCTGGCCCACGGCGAGGACTGGGTGCGCGAGAAGCTCGAGCACGTGCATCTGGGCTTCAGCGAACCGGCGCTCGAGAAGCTGCTCACCGAGGCCGGCTTCGCCGACATTTCGGTCGTGCGCGCGGCGCGCGATCCCCAGCCCCCGCACTTCATCACGCTCGTCGCGAGCGCGCGTCGCCGCTAGCCGCCATGACGAGCTTTCGTGAAGCGCTGAAGCAACGCGTTCTGTTCCTCGACGGAGCGATGGGCACCGCGATCCACGCGGCCGAGCTCGAGCTCGAGCGCGACTTCTTGGGCCTCGAGAATTGCAGCGAGATCGTCAACGTCACGCGACCCGACGTGATCGGCGCCATCCACGAGTCGTTCTTCGCCGTCGGTTGCGACGTCGTCGAGACGAATACCTTCGGCGGCAGTGCGCTGACGCTCGGCGAGTTCGGGCTGACGCCGCGCACGCACGAGATCAACTGTGCCGCCGCACGCATCGCGCGCGCCGCCGCCGACAAGTACGCGAGCCTCGAACGTCCGCGCTGGGTGCTCGGTTCGATGGGGCCGGGCACCAAACTGGCGACGCTCGGTCACACCGACTACGCGACGCTCAAGCATTCGTACCAGGCGCAAGCGCTCGGACTGATCGACGGCGGCGTCGACGGCTTCCTGATCGAGACCTGCCAGGATCCGCTGCAAATCAAGGCCGCAATGAGCGCCGTGCGCGCTGCGCAGGCCGAGCGCGGCAGCAGCTTGCCGTTGATCGTCAGCGTGACGATGGAAGTCACCGGCACGATGCTCGTCGGCACGGAGATGGCTGCGGCGATCGCGCTGCTCGATCCCTTCGACGTCGACATGCTCGGCCTCAATTGCGCCACCGGTCCGCGCGAGATGAGCGAACACGTGCGCTTGCTCGGGCAGACCTGCCGCAAGCCGATCTGCGTGTATCCGAATGCCGGCCTGCCGCTGCTCGTCGACGGCGAGCCGCACTATCCGCTGACGCCGGCGGAGCTCGCCGATTGGCTTCAGCGTTTTGTCGAAGAGGACGGCGTCGGCATGGTCGGCGGATGTTGCGGCACGACGCCGGAGCATCTCGCGGCGGTGGTGCGCAAGCTCGGCGTGCGCAAACCCAAGCCGCGCAAGCCTGCGTACCAACCGGCGGTGACGAGCACCTACAGCGCCGTCGCGCTCACGCAGGAGAACTCGGTGTTGCTCGTCGGCGAGCGCTCGAACGCGAACGGCTCGAAGGCCTTTCGCGAGCACCTGCTCAGCGGCAACGTCGACGCGCAAGTCGAAATGGGCCGCGAGCAAGTGCGCGACGGCAGCCACG
>CAYHRR010000018.1:0-17550 GCA_964358875.1 uncultured Planctomycetaceae bacterium
ATCGCGATCGCAGTCGCATCGCGCACGGCACTGCGCGGCGCTTCCGCGCCGGTGGTCGAGGGCACTTCGGAGCGCGACATCGCCGCGGCGGCGGCGCTGCTCGCCGTCGGCTTCACGCTGTATGCGCTCTACGTTCGGCAAGTCGGATTGAGCGCGCTGTTCGATCGCGAGGACTACGCGAGCAAGTACCTCGCGAGCCGCAACCTCGGTCCCTTGCAGCTCGGCCTACAGCTGGCGATCGCCGGATGCTTGTGGGCCGAAGCCTCGCCGCTTGCCCGTGCGCGCAAGAACGTCTTCGCGCTGGTCGCAGCTGCGATTGCCGTGTGGTCGATCGCATTCATCTCCGTGCGCACCAACGCTGTGGTGCTCGCCCTTGGTTACGGCCTGATCCTGTGCGAGCGCCGTGGCTTCGAGCTGCGTCGCGTGCGCATCTCGTTGGTCGCGTTGTTCGCCCTGCTGTACCTCGCGCTGGAATCCTTCGCTCTGTTTCGCGGCACCTACCGCGGCGACCTCGGCAGCGCGTTCGCGGTGATGCACAGCCAAGGCGAGCGCGCGATCGCGAGCGCCATCGGCGGTTCGGAGCTGTCGCACCCGTTCGTCACTGCGGGCGAGGTATTGCGCGCCCGCGAGGGCGCCGAACTGCACGGCTCGAGCTTGGTCGACGGAGTTCTCGCCTGCCTTCCGCACGGACTGTGGCCGGAACGACCGTTGCTCTTGTCCGAACAATTCGTGCGTTCGAACTACGCGGACCTCGCGGCGCGCGGCGGCGGCGCAGCCTTCAGCCTTGTCGCCGAAGGCTGGCTCGACTTCGGTTCGATCGTCGGACCACTGCTCTTCGGACTCGCGTGCGGCGCGCTGCTTTCCGGCGTCGAACGACGTCGAGCCCGCGTGCCCCACGGACTCGTCGCGCGCTTGACGCCCTACTTCGCGTTCTACGTTGCGATGCAACACCGCAATGAGTTCGGCACGTTGTTCAAGACCGTGTTCACGATGGCGCTTGTCGTCGTTCCGCTGTGGCTCATCGCCGATGCTGTGACTGCGGCCTTCCAAAAGCGCGTCTCCATCGCGCCGGTGCGGAGCTAGCGCGATGTGCGGCATCAACGGTTTCGCACTGCCGCGTGGCGAACGCGTCGATGCGCGCATCGCAGCTGCGATGAACACCGCGCTGCGGCATCGCGGCCCGGACGAAGGCGGCGTTGCCGATCTCGGCTTCGCGGCGCTCGCAATGCGTCGCTTGTCGATCGTCGATGTGCGCACGGGTCAGCAGCCGATGCGCAGCGACGACGAACGCTCTGTGCTCGTCTACAACGGCGAGCTCTACGACTACGAGGCCATGCGCGTCGAACTCGAAGCGCGCGGCCGGCGCTTTCGCACGCGTTCGGACACCGAGGTGTTGCTGCAGTCGCTGGCTGAGCACGGTCTCGATGCGTTGAAGCGCTTCAACGGCATGTTCGCGTTCGCGCTCGCCGACGTGCGCGAGCGCAGCCTGCTGCTCGCGCGCGATCCGCTCGGCATCAAACCGCTGTATTGGTGGCTCGGGCCGCGCGGTGAACTCGTGTTCTCCTCGGAGCTCAAGAGTCTGCTTGCGCACCCCGCCGTGCCGCGCAAGCTCGATCGGCGCTCGCTCGAATTGCTGCTCGTCGACCGCTACGTCGCCGACCCCTGGACGCTGCTCGAAGGCGTACAGCGCTTGCCGCCCGGCCACTGGTTGCGTTGGCACGACGGGCGCGTCGACGTGCGCCGCTACAGCGAGTTGCGCTTCGAACCCCGCGAATGTGACGAGGAACGCGCGCGCGCCGAGCTCGCACGCGTGCTCGACGAAACCGTGCGCTCGCAACTCGTCGCCGACGTGCCTGTAGGCGTGTTCCTTTCGGGCGGCGTCGATTCGAGCACGATCGCAGCCTTCGCCTCGCGCGCCGTGCGCGAGCGCGGCGAACGCATTCACAGCTTTTCAATCGGCTTCGAACGCGCAGACCACGACGAAAGCGCTCTCGCTCGCGAGGTCGCCCGCCATCTCGGCACCGAACACCACGAACTCCGACTCGGCCACTCGCAGTTTCGACTCGAACTGCTCGATCGCGTGCTCGATCACGTCGGCGAGCCGCTCGGCGACACGTCGTGCATTCCGACCCTGGCGGTTTCCGAACTCGCAGCCGAACACGTCAAAGTGGCGCTTTCCGGCGACGGCGGCGACGAGTTGTTCGGCGGCTACGACCACATGTTCTGGGCCGCCCGCGTGCGCCGCTTGACGGAGTCGACGCCGGCGCCGCTGCGCCGTGTCGGCGGTGCGATGCTCGCCAGCGTCGCACCGCTCGCGAGCGGCGCACTCGCGACGCAAATGCGCCGCGCGCGTAAGGGCTTGGAGCTTTCATTCCACGATCCGGTCGAGCAGTTCCGCCGCGTGCGCGCGCTGTGGCAGCCGACAGAACTCGCCGCGTTGTGCGCGCACGACGGCGCAGGCGCCGCCTTGCGACCCGACGTCGAAATCGCACAAGAGGAAGTCGAGCGTCTTGCCCCTGAGGAACTCGTGATGTCGATCCTTGCGCGCGGCTTCATGCCCGGCGCGATTCTGACCAAGGTCGACCGCATGAGCATGGCGGCGAGTCTCGAAGTGCGCCCGCCGCTGCTCGATCAGCGCGTCGTCGACTTCGCACGCACGCTGCCGTTGTCTCTCAAAGTTCGCGCCGGCGTCGGCAAGTATCTGTTGCGCGAGGTCGGTCGCCCGCTGCTTCCTTCTGCGGTGTACTCGCACCGCAAACAGGGTTTTGCGATTCCGCTGTTCGATTGGTTCAACGCGGATTTCTGGCGTCTTGCCGACGAGCTGTGCGCGCCCGGCGGCGCAACCGCGACGTTGTTCCGTCGTGACGCACTCGAGCGCGTGCTCGCCGACGGCCGCTCGGCGAAGCGCAACACGGGCGTGGTCAGCGAGGACAACGCAGCCACGCGCGTGTGGCTGCTCGTCTCGCTCGGGCGCTGGATGCAACGTTTCGGAGTGTCGGCATGAGCGCCGCTCGACCGCGCATCCTGCTGATCGGTCCGCTGCCGCGGCCGAGCTCACCCATCGGCGGCACGCAAGTTTCTTTCGGCGAGTTGGTCAACGGGTTTCGCGAGAGCGGCGCGTTTGAAGTCGAAGTGGTCGACACGACGCGCGAGCACGCCTACGAGCGCTCGTTGCGCGGCGCCGCTGCGAACTTCGAGTCGCTGCTGCGCGTGCTCGCGAAGATCGCCGTGCACGGCCGACGCTTCGAACTCGTGTTCTTCAATGCCTCCTCAGGCGGCGTGCTGTACGGCGGCCCGCTTGTCGCTGCGCTGACACGCTGCATGCGCCGTCCGTTGATCGTGCGCGCGTTCGGCGGTGCGCTCGACCAGGATCTCGCCGCAGCGCCTGCGCTCGTGCGCGGCGTCGCCGAACGCACCACGTTGCGCGCGAAGGCGCTGCTGCTCCAAACGGAGATGCTGTGCCGGAGCTTCGCCGGAAATCCGAGCGTGTGGAAATTGCCGACGACGCGCCGCGCTCCCGCGTCAGCGCGCGCGCGCACCACGCCCTGTCGCCGACTTCTGTTTTTGTCGCAATTGCGGCCGGAGAAGGGCATCGCCGAGGCACTCGAGGCAATCGAGTACGCGCCCGCGGGATGCACGCTTTCGGTGTACGGACCGGCGCTGCCGGGTTCGCGCTTGGCCGCGCTGAGCGCGAGTTCGCGCTCGCGCTTCCACGGCGAGCTCGATCCGCGCGACGTGTCCGAGGTCCTGGCGCAGCACGACGCGCTGCTCTTTCCGAGCTATTGGCCCGGCGAAGGACTTCCCGGCGTCGTCATCGAGGCGCTGCAGCACGGACTTCCGGTGATCGCCGCGCGCTGGCGCTCGCTGCCTGAGCTCGTGCACCACGGCGTCAACGGCCTGCTGGTCGAGCCGCGTTCCGTCGCCGCGCTGACCGAAGCGCTCACGCGTCTCGCCTCCGACGACGCGCTGTTCGCTCGGCTCTCCGAAGGCGCGCTCGCGTGCGGTCGCGAATTCTCGGCGCAAACCTGGCAACTTCGACTCGAAGCGCACCTGCTCCAACTGTGCTCGCGCGCAGGCGCGGCAAAGAACGACGCCTCCGTTGCCGACGTCCACGAACCTGCGGCACCGCTGCCGCGACGCACTGACTCCGAGGTACTCCGATGACGACTCATGTCCTCACTCCGCCGATTCGCGGTCGCGCCGTGCGCTGGATGGACGCGCATCTGTATCCCGATGTGCCGTCGCGCTGGGACGACCAGTTGTTGCGCGAGCAAGTGCTCGCGTTGCTGCGGCCCGAGCACACGTTGCTCGACCTCGGCGCGGGCGCCGGCATCGTGCCGGAAACGAATTTCCGCGGCCGCGCCAAGCACGTGTGCGGCGTCGATCCCGATCCGCGCGTCGCGACCAACCCGCATCTCGACGAAGGTCGCGTCGGTGTCGGAGAGTCGATTCCGTGGCCCGACGCCAGCTTCGACGTCGTCGTTGCGGACAACGTGCTCGAGCACCTCGAGCACCCCGCGGAGGTGTTTCGCGAGGTCGCGCGCGTGCTCAAGCCGGGCGGCACCTTCGTGGCCAAGACGCCGAACTTGATTCACTACATGCCGACCGTCGCGCGCCTCACGCCGCTCGCCTTTCATCGCTTCGTCAATCGTTTGCGAGGGCGCGCGTCGGTCGACACGTTCCCCACGCGTTATCGCGCCAACACCGTCAGTGCGTTGCGACGCATCGCGGCCGAGGCGGGTTTGGAGCTCGCGAGCACGCGGCACCATGAGCGCAGACCCGAGTATTTGCGCTTCAACGGACTGACCTACGTCGCGGGCTGGCTCTACGAGCGCGCGGTGAATTCCGCAGACGCGCTGGAGCCGTTTCGCATCGTGCTCGTCGCGGTGATGCGCAAGCCGGAGCACACGGTGTAGGTCGCTGCGATGCACATTCTGTTTCTCTCGGACAACTTTCCGCCGGAGACCAACGCGCCGGCGACGCGCCTGGTCGAGCACGCGCGCGTCTGGGTGCGTTCCGGCCACCGCGTCACGGTCGTCACTTGCGCGCCGAATTTTCCGGAGGGGCGCGTCTACGCGGGCTACTCGAATCGCTGGCATCAGCGCGAGACGATCGACGGCATCGAAGTGGTGCGCGTGAAAACCTACATCGCTCCGAACCGCGGCTTCGCACGACGCGTGCTCGATCAACTTTCCTTCATGGCGAGCGGCTCGATTGCGGCGTTGTTCGTGGCGCGTCCGGATGTCGTCGTCGCGACCTCGCCGCAATTCTTCGCCGCGCTCGGAGGCTGGTTCGTTGCCGCGCTGCGCCGCGCGCCGTTTGTGTTCGAGCTGCGCGATCTGTGGCCCGAGTCGATCGCAGCAGTCGGCGCCTTGCGACAAAGCGCGCTGCTCCGAGAGCTCGAGCGCTTGGAGTTGTTCCTTTACCGTCGCGCGTCAGCCGTCGTCGCCGTCACTGAGGCCTTTCGCGCGAACCTGATCGCGCGCGGCATCGACGCAGCCAAGATCGTCGTCGTCCGCAACGGAGTCGACCTGTCGCGCTATGCGCCGCAAGCGCGCGACGTCGAGTTTGCGCGTCGCTTCGGCGTCGAGGACAAGTTCGTGATCGGCTACTTGGGAACGCACGGGATGGCGCATGCACTGCCGCGCGTGCTCGAGGCCGCAAACCTCCTTCGTCGGCGCCACGACCTTCACTTCCTGTTCATCGGCGCCGGCGCGGCGCGCGACGCGCTGATCGCTCGCGCGCGCGAACTCGCGCTCGACAATGTTTCGTTCCATGCGTCGGTGCCCAAGGACGACATGCCGCGCGCGTGGAGCTTGTGCGACGTCGCCTTGATTCATCTCAAGGACGAGCCGGTGTTCGCCACCGTGATTCCTTCCAAGCTCTTCGAGTGCTTCGGCATGGGCGTTCCCGTGTTGTTCGCCGGGCCCGAGGGCGAGGCGGCCGCCATCGTGCGCGCGACAGGCTCGGGCCTCGCCGTGCCCGCCGAAGATCCTGCGGCGCTCGCCGCAGCGATCACGCAGCTCGCCGACGATCGCGTCGCTCTCCAAAGCATGGCCGCCGCGTCGCGCCGTGCCGCGAGCGCCTGTGATCGCGGACAGCTCGCGCAGGTCATGCTCGCCGCGCTCGAGTCGACGGTGTCGCCGTCCGCGCGCGTCGAGCCCGCTACGTCCCGCGTTTCGGCCACACCCAACTGAGCTGACCTGACCATGTGCGGAATCGCAGGCATCGTCGGACGAAATCGAGAGCGCGTGGCGCGCATGCTCGATCGTTTGGCGCACCGCGGTCCGGACGCGCGCGGCGTGCTCGCGCTCGACGCGCTGGCGACGACGCTCGGTCACGTGCGCCTTTCGATCATCGACCTCGACGCGCGTTCGAACCAACCGATGCGCTCGGCGTGCGGTCGCTTCGCCATCTCGTTCAACGGCGAGATCTACAACTACGTCGAGCTTCGCGAGCGCTTGGAACAAGCGGGCGAGTCGTTTCGCACGAGCTCGGACACCGAGGTGTTGATGCGCTGGATCGCGCGCTACGGCGAGGCCGGGCTCGCCGCGCTCGACGGCATGTACGCCTTTGCGTTTGCCGACATCGAGCGACGCACTTTGCTGCTCGCTCGAGATCCGCTCGGCGAGAAGCCGCTTTACTACGCGTTTCACGGCGCGAACGACGCGAGCTTTGCTTTCGCCTCGGAGCTGAAGGCCCTGCTCGCGCTACCGGAAATCGATACCTCCATCGATCGCGAGGCGCTCGCCGACTACCTGCGCTTTCTCTACACCGCGGCGCCGAACACGCTGTACCGAGGGATTCGCGAACTGCGGCCCGGTCACGTTCTGCGTCTTTGCGTCGATGCGCCCTGCGAGGACACGAGTCCGTTCTACGACCTCGAAGCTCGAACGCGCGGCGAACTCGAGCTCGACCGTGAGCAAGCCGTGGACGCGTTTCGCGACGCGTTCACGTCGAGCATGCAGCTGCGTCTGCGCAGCGACGTTCCGGTCGGCGTGTTCCTGAGCAGCGGTCTGGATTCGAACACGATCCTCGGCGTCGCACGACGCCTAGCTCCGCGCGCCGATCTCGACACGTTCACCGTGCGTTTTGCAGGTTCACGTCTGGCTCGTTCTGCAGACGAGAGCGACCTCGCGGCGCGCGCCGCGGTCGCGCAGCACGCCACGAACACGGCGATCACCTTCGCGCAGAGCCGTGATTTCGGCGACGCGCTCGCTCGCACCGTCGAGCTTTTCGATCAGCCCTTCGGCAATTCGACGTCGGTGATCGCCGATCGGCTTGCGGAGCGCGCGGCGCAAAGCTGCACGGTGTGCCTCGTCGGCGACGGCGGCGACGAGATCCTCGTCGGGTATCCGCGCCATCGCGCGCTGCTACTCCATCAGCGCCTACGTCGCACACCGCGCTTGTTGAGCGACGCGCTCGTCAACGGCGCGTCGGCCTTCGGCGAGCGCGGCCGACTTGCGACGCCGCTGCGCCGCTTCAAGGAATTCGCGCGCAGCCTCGGCCGTCCGTTGAGCGAAAGTTTCCTCGACTGGTCGACTTATCTCGACTCCAGCGAGGCCGCCTTCGCGCTCGACCGACGCGAGCCGAGTCGTTTCCACGCCGAGATGCTCGCGCTCTTCGAACGCAACGCCGCCGATCCGGTGCGAGCGGCGGCGCTCGTCGACCTGCGCTCTTTCGTGCCGCACAACCTGATGCAGGCCGCCGACCGCACGAGCATGGCTCACGCGCTCGAGCTGCGCACGCCGTTCCTCTCGCTGCGCGTGATCGAAACCGCCTTGCGCATTCGCACGGAGCACAAACTCGCGCGTGGTCGCGCGAAGCCGCTGCTTGTCGACGCGTTCAACGACGTACTCCCCGCGTTCCTGCCGCGTCGTACCAAGCGTGCGTTCAACCCGCCGATCCAGGCCTTCGTGCGCCAACATCTCGCGCAGCTCGACGACCTGCTGCTCGGTCCCCACGCGCACCTGCGCGAGCACATGTCCGAGGACTTCGTTCGCCTGCAACTCGAGGGCTTCCGTCGCGGGCGCTGTGACAACTCCACACTGCTGTGGGGCCTCGGCACGCTCGAAGTATGGCTCGCTCGCAAGGCGACGAGCGTGTCTGCGGCGGCGTAATGCCACGGCGCGCTTCGAGTCGACGCTACAGGCCGTCGTGATAGCGACGGATGTCGATGTCGCGCTTGATGACGCGAGCCGGAATTCCGGCGACGACGCAGCGCGCGGGAACGTCCTCGATCACAACGGCATTCGCTCCGATCACGGCTTCGTCGCCGATGCGAATCGGACCGAGCACCTTCGCGCCCGTCGCAATGACCACGCGATCTCCGATGACGGGAACGTCCGCGTGCTTCGAGCGCCCACCGATAACGACGTGCGCGCCGATGCGGACGTCGTCGCCGATCACGGCCTTGTCGTGGACGATGATGCCGAGCGCTCCGTAGGCCAGCGAAATGCGCTTGCCGAGGCGCGCGCCGCACCCGAGATAGCATCCGAACACGAGCCGGTTGATCAGCACGCACAGCAGCGCGGGCCAGCGCAACCCACGCCGATCGAGAGCGTGCGCCAGGCGCTGAAGCGCGACCACGCAGCTGTTCATTGCGCGGCTCCTCGTTCCGTCCACCGTCGTGCGAGTTCTTCGCTGCGCGCGCGCATCGCACGGCCGGCCGCCACGCGCGTCAGTCGGAACGAGCCGTGGCACGGGGCCGGCGAGTAGCTGATCACGATCTGTTTGGTCGGCAACCGCACACCGAAGTCCGGGCACCAAAACGCGTCGACGACGATCATCGGGTGGCGCGCCTCGACGAGCACGCTCACGCCGCGCACGCGCACCACGATTCCTTGCGCGAGGCCTTCCACCGTTGCGTCGGGATGCAAAAGCAGTCGCGCGCGCACGCTTTGCCGCGCACCGCCTTCGACGTCGTCGTCGATCACGATGCTGTCGCGGCCGACGATGAAGCGCCGCACGTGCAACGGTTTGCCGGACAGATGGGAGTAGCCGTCGTGCGCTGCTTCGAGCACGAAACCGCGCCCGAACGGCTCGAAGCGCCGCACGCTCGCACGCGCGCGACGCCCGACGCGGAACGCGGCCCAGAACTCGCATTGGTCGCGGTCGTCGAGCGTCACGGTGTTGTGGGAGCGCGTACTGCGCGCCTCGTCGCGCAGCGCGCCACGCTCGTACTCGTGTACGCCGGCGTCAACGATCACGCGTCGGCCGTCGAGCGTCCACTCGAAGGCGAGCGTGTCGCCGTGTCCGTGAGCCGGCAAATGTTCCGGACCGATGGCGCCGCAGTCGGCGATGAACAAGGTGTCGTGATTGCGCGCGCCGAAGTAGCCGGCCTCGGGCAAGGCCACCAGATCGCGCGGTTGGGGTCGTACGCCGCCGAGCTTCTCGAACGCCGCGAGACACTGCGGCGTCGAGTAGCTCATGTGCAGACCGCCGTCGTTGAACAAGCTCGTCAAGCCGTCGGCGTGCGTGAAGTCGACGAGCACCTGCGCCATGTCCGCGAGTTTCGTCAGCAAGGCCTCGCGTAGCGGCGTCGGCGCAACGTGCGCGCACTCGCCGAGATCGGCGAACACCTGCGCGTGGTAGCTCGGGCTGCGTTCGTAGTGCATTCCGTCGGCGAGCACTTGCTCGTCGAGTTCGCGTGCGAGCAGCTGCGCTCCACGTCGACTCCAGCGCTCGGCCTCGGCTCCTTCGAAACAGGCACCGGCCCACAACAGCGCCTTAGCGTTCTTGATCAGATGGTTGCCGCCGATGTCGAGCTCGAGATGCCGCTCGAGGAAGCGCAGTTGTTCGCCGAGCGACGCGCGCATCCGCTCTTGCGTACGCGCCGAAAGCCGTTCGCGACGCAGCGCGAGCTGCTGCATCCACACGACCGCGCGCAGCGAAACGACGTAGCTGTTCCAAGCGATGCGCCACGAACCGCGCGCGTCGAGGCGATTGCACTCGATCCAATCGTCGACGACGCGCTCGAAGTCCTCGTCGTCGAGCGCCTCGAGGAACTCCATGTAGTGGAGATTCATGCGCGTGAGCTCGAACTCGCCGGGCATGCGCCAATCGATCGCACCGCGCAGTCCGAAGCTCTTGCCGAGGAAGCGCGCGCGCAACTTGCGCTCGGCCGTGTCGACGCGTTCCGTGCGCGCATCGAAAAGCGGCGGCGGCGGATTCGCGGCCAGGTTCGGCCCGGCGCCGCGGCACAAGGCGGCAGTCACGCGCGGCAACGCGTCATGAGCGCGCTGGCGTGTCAGGCGCCGCACTCGCTCGAGCAGTTGCAGCGGTCGAGTGTGTGCAATCGATCGTGCGAGGCGCGCTAGGGACACTCGCCGTCCTCCAGGCGTCGTTCGAGAAGTTCGCGCAGCACCGGCGCGAGGGCGAAGCACTGACGTGCCGACGGCGCGTTCGAACTGCGCTGCGGCAGCGGCGCACGCAGCTCGCTCAACGCACGCACAAGGCCGTCGACGCCGATCACAGTGCACTTGGCGCGCAGCGTGTCGATGCTGTCGCCACGTTCGACGGGAACAGCGATCGACTCGACGACTTCGCCGGTGTCGATGCCCGCGTCGATCCAATGAATCGTCACTTCGGGCCTGTGACCGAGGAGCAGCGACCACTCGCACGCATTCATACCGCGGATATGCGGCAGCGGTCCCGAGTGAGCGTTCAGCACGCGGCCGCCAACCGCATCGAGGAACGCGGCGCGCAAGATGCCGCCGCCCGCATAGACAGCGGCATCCACTCGCGCCTGCGCCGCGCGCGCGACCGCTGTTGCGTCGTTGATGTCGTCGACGGTGTGCAGCGAAACGCCGTGCGCGCGCGCCCAGGCCGTCAGCGAGCGCTCGCGAATTCCGTGCGCGTCGAGAAACTCCTCCATCACCAAGTCAACGGTTTCGCTGCTCGTTCCGCTCATGCGACGCGCCGCGTCGAACAACGAAGCGACTCCGCGCTTGCGCAGACGCTCGCGAATTCGCGCCGCTTGAAACGGCGTGACGACGAGGACCTCCGCGATTTCGTGGCCCTCGCGCCGCGCCAGTTCGGCGACGCCGACGGCGTGCAACGCGCGATCGAATCCGGCTGTAAGCAGCACTCTCACGCGCCGGCCTCGATTTCGAGCGCGACGCGTTCGTCGATTCGCAACAGCGCGTCGCAGTGATACTTCGCCGCCCAATTCGGATAGCGCAGCGTCATGTAGCGGCCCCAAATCGGCCATGAGCCCGCGACGCCGCCGCGAACTCCGCTCAGCGGATGGCTCGTGTTCTGCGTCGCGCACACGCGATCGACGAGCTTCGCAGCTCCATTGACGATGCGCAGGTCGCGCTCGTGCTTCTCCCACAGCAACAGGTTGAGCGCCGTTTGCGCGCTGCCCGTCAAACACTCGTAGGAGCCGCGCGCCCTCCACTCACAGTCGAGTTCGCCGGGCAAACGCCCCGACGCGAGTTCTGCTTTGCGAAGCAGCTTTTCGAGCGCCGGAACAGTGCACGCGCCGATCTCGTTCCACGCATCGAGCAAGCGCGAACATTCGAGAAGTCCGCGCAGCGTGTAAGCGAGCGTGTGCGTGAAGGCGCGCTCGTCGTCCGTGAAGCCGCAGCGCGCGACCCAACCGTTCGGTTGAATGCGCGCGAGCACCGTTGCCACACCGCGCCGCGCTCCGTCGAGCAGGCGCGCGTCACCGCACTCGCGCCACACTTCGAGCATCGGCCACAGCGCGTGCGTGTAGTAGGACGGCGTTTCGCTCGCGCGATAGTCGCCGCCTGCCCACAAGCCGTCGGCGCACTGAGTTCCTTCGAGCCACGCCGCGCCGCGCACGGCGGCGTCACGGAATTCGCATCCGGCACCCGCGCGATGCAGCGCGATCATTCCCTTGAGGATTTGCGCAGTGTTAAATACGCTCGCGCGTTGCGCGCGCCGCGGCGGATGAAGTCCGCCGTGCCACGAGCCGTCCTCGTTTTGAATCGAGAGCAACCAGCGCCCCAAGCGCAGTGCTGCCGCGTGTAGCCCGAGTTCGCGCTCGTGTTCGTCGAGTGCGAGCAACGTCGGAATCAGATAGCCCGTGGTCTCCGGGTACGGCTTCGACCAACCGCCCGCGATCGAAAAGTGCGCGCACGATCCGCCGCGCCCGCGCTCGATCGAGCGCATGAGCCAACGCGCGGTTGCGTTGCGGTGCCGTGCATAGACGTCGAGCGTGCGCGTTTGAGTCATGTTCCTGCCTCACTTCACGCCGTCGCGGCGAGCTCCTTTGCAGAGGCCGAAACTTCGCGCGCGAGCAAGTCGACGATGCGTTGCGCAGCGTGGCCGTCGCCGTAGGGATTGCGAGCGCTCGACATCGCGCGGTAGGCCGTTTCGTCACCGAGCAGCTCTTCGAGCGCTGCTGTGATGCGCGCAGCATCTGTGCCGACGAGTCGCGCGGTTCCGGCCTCGATCGCTTCGGGACGTTCGGTGACGTCGCGCATGACGAGCACCGGCTTTCCGAGCGCGGGCGCTTCCTCCTGCACGCCACCGGAATCTGTGAGCACGACGTCCGCGCGACTCATCAGCCACACAAACGGCATGTAATCGAGCGGCGGACCGAGCACGACGTTCGGCGTCGCGGCGAGCAATGCACGCACCGGTCGCTGCACGTTCGGATTGAGGTGCACGGGATAGACGAAGAGCCAATCCGAATGGCGCTCGGCACACGCGCGAATCGCGCTGCACAGCTCCTCGAACGGTCGGCCGAAGTTTTCGCGACGATGACCGGTGACGAGCACGATGCGTCCGCGCCAATGGTCGAGCAGCGCGGCGAGTTCGGCGCCGAGACGCGGCTCGTGGTCGCGCGCTGTGGTGCCCGCGACGAGTTCGCGCACCCAAAGCAGCGCGTCGATCACGGTGTTGCCCGTGACCGTGATGCTGCGAGCGTCGACGCCCTCGTCGAGCAAGTTGCGCCGCGCGCCTTCGGTCGGAGCCAAGTGCCAGCGCGTGACTCGATCGGCGACGACGCGGTTGAACTCCTCGGGGAACGGGCGGCGCAGATCGCGCGAGCGCAGTCCGGCCTCGACGTGTGCGATCGGAACGTCCTCGTAGAACGCTGCGATAGATGCGGCCAAGCACGTCGTCGTGTCGCCGTGCACGAGCACGACATCGGGCTTCTCGGCGCGCAGCACAGCGCGCATTCCGAGCAGCACCTTCGTCGTCACGTCGAACAGGTCTTGGCCGGGCGCCATCAGATTCAGGTCGTGGTCCGGACGAATGCCGAACAACGCCAGCGCTTGGTCGAGCATCTCGCGGTGTTGCGCCGTCACGCACACGCGCGACTCGAAGCGGGCGTCGCGCGCCAATTGCGCCACGACCGGTGCCATCTTGATGGCCTCCGGCCGCGTTCCGAACACCGACAGCGCGCGGATCGTCACAGGAACAACCCACGCGTGTCGATCAAGAGCTTTTCGTGCAGCGCTTCGCGACGCACGCGCTTGAACTGCTTGTGGTCGACGAGGACGAGCACGATGTTGGCCCGCGCGATCGCCTCTTCAACGCGCACGAGCTCGAACTCCGGATGCGCGAGCAGGTGCGGCTCGCACACGAGCAACTTGCCGACGTTCTTGCGCTGCAGCTCGCGCACGATCTCGACCGCCGGCGACTCGCGCAGGTCGTCGACGTCCGCTTTGAAGGCCAGGCCCAAGCACGCGATCACTGGCTCGCGCACTTTTTCGGCGCACTGCATGACACGCTCGATCACCCAATGCGGCTTGCGGTCGTTGACCTCGCGCGCGGCGCGGATCAGCTTTGCGTTCTCGGGATCGCCCGCGACGAGGAACCACGGATCGACGGCGATGCAGTGACCGCCGACACCCGGGCCCGGCTGCAGGATCTTCACGCGCGGATGGCGGTTCGCGAGACGAATCACCTCCCACACGCTGATGCCCGCGCGACCGCACAGCATCGAGAGTTCGTTGGCGAAGGCGATGTTGACGTCGCGGTAGGAGTTCTCCGTCAACTTGACCATCTCGGCCGAACGCGCGTCGGTGGCGAGCACCTCGCCGCGCACGAAGCTCTGGTACAGCTCGAGCGCGGCCTCGGTCGACGCGTCGTCGACACCGCCGACGATGCGATCGTTCTCGACGAGTTCGGTCAAAATGCGGCCGGGAAGCACGCGTTCCGGGCAATAGGCGACGAACACGTCGTCGCCGATCTTGTGGCCGAACTCGCTCAGGATCCGCGCGACGACACCGTCGGTCGTGCCGACGGGACTCGTCGACTCGAGGATCACAAGGTTGCCTTTGCGCACGAACGGTGCGATCGAACGCGTCGCCGCTTCCACCATCGTCAAGTCGGGCGTCTTGTCGGTCAGGATCGGCGTCGGCACCGCGAGGATGAAAACGTCGCTTTCGATCGGCGCTGTTCCCGCCAGCAGGTTTCCGGCGTTCACCGCCGACTTCACGAGCAAGTCGAGATCGGGCTCCTCGATATGGATGCGTCCCGAGTTGATCGTGTCGACGACCTCGCGCGAAACGTCGACGCCGAAAACCTTGCAGCCTTTCGTGCCGAGCAACGATGCCGTCGGCAGCCCGATGTAGCCCAGCCCGACGACGCACACGCGCAGGCTCGGGTCGCAACGAAAGTCGCGCCGCCGCTCAGCGACGGCAGCGCGTTTGCGCACCTGGGTCCGCATCAGCTCAACCGGCGTCGCGTTGCTGCTTGTCGCTGCGCTTGCCGTATCCGTATCCGTATTCATTGCCGAACCTCCCATTGACGATCGACGAACCGACACCGTTGAGCACGGCGCCGACGAGATGCGCGCCCGATTGTTTGAGGCGCTTGACGGACTCCGCGATCGTGCGCGCAGAGACCTTGTTGCTGCGCACGACGATCAACACGCCGTCGATTTGAGTGACGACGCTTTCGAGATCGGCCACGGCGTGCGCGGGGGGGACGTCGCACACGACGAGGTCGTAGTCGCGCCGCAAGCGCTCGAGCAGGCGGCGGAATTCCTGGGCGTCGAGCAAATCGCTCGGGCTCGCCGGCTGCGCGCCGGCCGTGAGCACGTCGAGGCGCTCGACGACGTTCGTGTGCAGCGCCGCGTGCCAGTCGCACTTCGACTGCAACACTTCCGACAACCCCGGGCTCAGCGGCAGGCCGAGGTACTTGTCCACGCTCGGCACGCGCATGTCGCAATCGAGCACGATCACGCGCCGGCCGCTCTTCGCGAAACTCATCGCGAGCGACAGGTTCGTGCTCGACTTGCCCTCGCCCTGAGTGCACGAGGTCGCGGCGATCACGCGCACATCGCGCTCGGAGCTGAACGCGAATTTGAGGTTGGCGCGCAGCGAGCGATAGGCCTCCGCGGTTGCTCCCTCGGGGTCGTCGCGCAGCGGCAAGTGGTGGCGACCGGCGCCGCGCGTTTTGTAGCGACCGCGTCGGAAATCCGGGATCGTGCCGAGCACCGCGAGCTCCGTCGCCTCCTCCAACTCGGAAAGCGTGAACACGCTGCGCGACAAAGCCTCGCGAGTGAAGGCGAGTGCGAACGCGGCGCAGATGCCGAGCAACAGCCCAGCAGCGAGGTGCAAGGGAATCGACGGGCTGCTGCGCTCCGTCGGCGGCACGGCGACGTCGATGAACTCCGCGCTGGCAACGGTTGCGGCCTTGGTGATCTCCGCTTCCTGCTTTTTGGCGAGCAGGAATTTGACGATCTCGCCGTGGGCCGCGCTGCGCCGCATCGGCTCGGCAATCGCACGCGCGTCTTCGGGAAGCGTTCCGAGATCGCTCTGCAAGCGCGCAATCTGCGCACTGAGCATCTCGCGGCTTTGCTCGAGGCCGCGCAAGCGCGCATTGAGGTGCGCGGCTGTGCGCGTACGCAACCCGACGAGTGCGTCGTCGATGTGTGCGCGTTCTCCGAGCGGATACGAGGCTGTGCGCCGGCGATAGCCGTCGAGCAGGCGTTGCTGCTCAACGCGCTGCGCGAGCCGGCCTTCGAGGCGTGCGCTGAGCAACACGCGAATGCGCTCGTGCGTCGCGGCGATTTGTTCGTCGACCTTGAGCCGGTCGGGGTGGTCGGCAGTGAGTTCGACTTGCAGCGCCGACTTGCGACTTTGCAGCGCGCTCAGCGTTGCGAGCACGCCGTCGAGCAAGGGATCGAGCGCCGCCGGCGCGCCGCCGCCAAACCTTGCCACGGCCTCGCTGTCGCCGGCCGCGAGGGCGCCGAGCGCAGCTTCGAGCGCTTTTGCATCGAGGTCGGTCCGGTCGAGCTGCGCTTCGAGTTCGAGAGCGCGCTGTTGCAGAAGCGCTTTGTACGCGCCCGCGTCGCTGCGCTCTTGGAGCGCGGACTCCGCCGACAGTTTGGCGAGGCCTTCGAGGTAGGTCGCCGTGATCGGGTCGCCGATTTCGAGCGACAAGCGCGAGAACGCGTCGACGTCGCCGGAATCGAGGCGCTCGAGCGCTTGGCGCGCAGCGACACTCGCGAACTCCGCTTGCACGCGTTGCACTTCGAGTTGCGACGACTGGAGGATCAGCGCCTCGGCCGTCTTGCCGACGTCGATCGCGCGCGGTTTCGCGCGCTGCAATTCGACGACCTCGGTTTCGGCCTCCTTCAACGACGCGCTTTGCGAGGTCAGCGACGTTTCGATGAACTCGACGGTTTGCGACGCACGTCGTTGACCGCGCGCTTCGCTGCGCGCGAGGTAGTTGCGGCACAGCGCGTTGGCAATTTCGGCCGCACGCCGCGGATCGGAATCGTCGTAGCTGAGCTCGATCACGCCTGAATTGCGTTCCGTCTCGCGCACGCGCGTCGCGCCGAGCACTCGCTCGACGGCTTCAGCGCGCGTCAGGCGACGTACTCGGAACGAGCGGCCGGTGAGGTCACCCTCCGGCTCGAGCCGCAGGCGCACTCCTGCCACTTCGAGTGCCTGTGTTCCGAGTTCGGCCTCGATGTCGGCACCTCGTCCGAGCACGCGGCTTTCGCGCACGCGCACTGCGCTCGCGCTCGTGAACTCGACTTCGAACTCGCGCGCGCCGCCGAACTCGTCGTCGCATTCGATCGATGCGCGCAAGCGCGCCGGGAATTTGCCGCCGACCTCGTCGGAGAAGGCGAGTTCGTCGAGCGGCCTCAGCAGCGGGTC
This sequence comes from uncultured Planctomycetaceae bacterium, assembly GCA_964358875.1. Taxonomy (GTDB): domain Bacteria; phylum Planctomycetota; class UBA1135; order UBA1135; genus CAYHRR01. The sequence goes on from CAYHRR010000018.1 coordinate 17,091, forward strand.
CTCGACGAGCGTCGTCAGTCCCAAGTGCCGCTCGACATCCTCGGCGTGACCGAATTCACCGACGCGTGTGGTCGGCTCGGCGATCGTCTCCTCTGCGGTCGAACGCGCGCGCAGCAATTCGATCTGGCTCGACGCCGCCGGTGCTTTGCCGAGCAACGCGAGTTCGCCGAGCACGCCGGCAGCGCCGGCTTCGTCGTCGAGGATCAACGACGCACGCGCGCGAAAGCTCGGCTCGCGCGAGGCGAGCACGATCACGCTTCCGACGACGAACGCAGCGAGCGTCGTCACGGCGAGCGCCAGGTTGCGTCCGAACAGCTCCCACAAGGCCGACAGCGAAAGCCCGCGCTCTCCCTGATCTTTCGATTGGCTCACTCGCGGCTCCTACTGCGGGCTTCCGTCGAGTTGGTTTTCGATCAACAGCACCGTCGCCGCAGACGACAACGACGACGAAACGCCTTGC
>CAYHRR010000019.1:0-17364 GCA_964358875.1 uncultured Planctomycetaceae bacterium
GGGGAATGAAGCGCATCCGCTTGGTCGAGGAACCGCGCCGCATCCGCCGCACGATTGCAATGCGTGTAGGCACTCGCGCGCGTCGGATCGCTTGCGCGAAGTCGCGCGGGCGACGCGATCAGGTCGCCGACAACGGCTCGTCCGGCGACGTCGCGCTTTCGCCGCGCGACACGACCACCGCCGCCGCGAGGTCACCGGTCACGTTGAGAGTCGTGCGGCACATGTCGAGAAAGCGATCGACCCCAAGAATCAGGCCGATGCCTTCGGGAGGAACGTGTACGAGGCCGAGGATCATCGCGATCACCGGGATCGAACCGGACGGCACGCCTGCCGTGCCGATGCCGCCGAGTACGCAAATCAACGTGACCGTGACTTGCTGCGCAAAGGAAAGATCGACTCCATAAAACTGCGCGAGGAACAGCACCGTGACGCCTTCGAAGAGCGCTGTCCCGTTCTGATTGGCCGTCGAACCGATGGTCAGTACGAAACGACTGACATGGCGCGGCAGTTTGAGGTTTTCCTCGGCGACTTGCAGCGCGCAGGGCAGCGTCGCGTTGCTCGACGAGGTCGAAAACGCCGTGATCATCGCCGCTTGAATGCTGCGGAAGAAAAAGCGCGGGCTCATGCCGCCGACGAAGCGCACTGCCAGCGAGTAAACGACGAATTGATGAATGGCGAGCGCCAGCAGCACGACGCCGACGTAGCTGCCGAGTTGCACGAGCACCTCGAACCCTAGTTGCGCCGTCAGCGTGAACAGCAATGCGAAGACTCCGATCGGTGCGAGTGCGATGACGCCGTGGATCAAGCGCATGGTGACTTCGTGCAGTCCCTCGAGCGCGCCCTCGAGTTTGCGCGCGCCGTCGGTACGCGTCAGCGCCAGCCCGATGCCGAAAAGCAGCGCGAAAAACATCAGCGCGAGGTAGTCACCTTCAGCCGCCGCCTTGAGCGGATTGGTCGGCACGATCTGCACGAGCATGTCGAGCCCTTCGCGCGGCGCCGGCGCGCTCGCCAACGTCGCGGCGCGTTCGGCGGCGCCCTGCGTCAGTCGCGCGCGCAACTCGTCGGAAATCCCCACGCCGGGCTCGAAGATGTTGACGAGCGCGATGCCGAGCAACACGGCGATCGACGACACGACGACGGTGTACGCGAAGGTCTTGAGGCCGATGCGCCCGAGTCTGCGCAAGTCGCCGATGCTCGAAACGCCGAGGACGAGCGCCGAAAACAAGAGCGGCGCCACCAGCATGAACAACAAGCGCAGAAAGACCTGGCCTGTCGGCTGCGTGACGTAGCGCACGAATCCCGTCAATGCCGGCGCCGCCGCGTGCTCCGCAGTCGCGCCCCAAAAATGCTGCGCCACTCCGCCGAGCACCGCGCCCGCCGCCGCAGCCGTAAGTGTGAGCACATGGGCGCGGGGCTTCATGGCGGGGGAGTATGGGAGCGCGATTCGTCGGCGTCCACGGCGCGTGTCGAGAGCCGGCGCCGACCGAGTGACGCGCGCTACGTGTTCGTTGGAGGTCGAATGTGAATTCGCGATGGTCACGCACATCGTCGAGAGAGCGCCGCTGCGCGGAGCGCGACGAACTCGTGTGCCCTCGAGTGTGAATTCGAATCCGGCGTCGCTAGGCCGAGGAGCGGCGGTCGTTCGGTGAGCGCGACTCGCTGCTTCGCCCTCGTCGGCGAACTCGAATCCATGGGGCCCAATCGCGCAGCAGCAGTCGCGTCACAAGCCTGACGCGTGTCCGTCCTGCCCTTCGCGCGTGAACTCGATGCCGCCGCACCCACCGAGCAATAGAGGTCGTGCGGCACGCGCGCCGTGTCCGTGTGACCGCGCGAACTCGAAGGTCCGCGTCGCTGCTGCTGTGCGACATTGAACTCGGAGTTCAGCGAACGGACAAGTCGCGCGCGTCGACTCGCGCACTCATAGCGTTGCGCGTCAAGTAGCCCGAGCCTTCACGCGTCAGCGTCGCAGTCCACGCCTCGGCCGATGCAAGCGTGCCGAGCATCGACGTGCGCACGAGTCCGAATCCGGTCCGTTCCCGCGACGTCGCCCCACGCAACGCCCGATGCGCGATGCGCGCCTCGATCTCGCGACCCTGCGCCTATCGCCGCCCACCTACTCAGTCCGCACTTCACCGTCGTAGCGCGGTCGCTATCCTGCGCGGCCCGCCGCGCCTGCCTCTAGGGTGCGCGCGAAATTGTCCTCCCAGGAATGTCCACCGCCATGTCGACGCTTCGCTTCATCGCCGTTTCGTTGTTCGTCTCGATACTGGTTGCGCCCGCCGCATTCGCGCAATCGAACGCCGTGATGACGGAGCATCGCGTCGCCGAACTGCGCAATGTGAGCGCGGCGGAGATCTCGCCGGACGGAGCGCGGATCGCGTACGTCGTCGCAGTACCGCGCGTTCCCGGCGTCGACGAAGACGGCGGCTCATGGGGAGAGCTTCACGTCGTCGAGGTCGCCTCCGGCAACACGCGTCCGTTCGTCACTGGGAAACTCAACGTCGGTCATTTCGCATGGACGAACGACGGCCGGTCGCTTGCCTACCTTTCCAAGCGCAATGACGACAAGCAGACCGCGCTCTACGTGATCCCGATCGGCGGCGGCGAGTCGCGGCGTGCGCTCGCGCTCGCGGATTCGATCACGGCCTTCGACTTGCATCGCGACGGAGTGCACGTCGCGTTGATCGCGGCCGATCCAATCGCCGATGCGAAGAAGAAGGCGCAGGACAAGGGCTTCAAGCAGGAGATCTACGAAGAGGAAGAGCGCTGCTCGCACCTGTGGATCGGTTCGCTCGCCGGCGACGCGGACAAACCGCGCAAGCTCGACATCGCGGGCCACGTCTCGGATGCAAAGTGGAGTCCGACCGACGAACGCATTGCCATCAAACTCGCGGCGACGGCGCTGACCGACGACAGCTACATGCGCACGCGCGTCGTCGTCGTCGACAGCGCCGACGGACGCGTGCTCGCAACGATCGAAAGCGCCGGGAAGCTCGGTGATTTCGCCTGGAGCCCTGACGGAACTCAGATCGCGTTGTCGGCCGGCGGCGACATCCACGATCCCGACGCGGGGCGCTTGATGCTCGCGCCTGCCGCCGGCGGCGTTCCGCAAGAAGTGTTGCCCGGCATCGAAGGCGATACGGCCGCGTTTGCGTTCCAAGCGCCGGACGCGTTGCTTGCCGTGCTCGCGCGGGGAGTTTGGACGAGCTTCGAGAAGATTCCGCTCGGCGGCAAACCCACAGTGCTGATCCCGACCGGCGGCGCGATCTTGACGAGCATGTCCTTGTCCGCCGACGGCCTGCACGCGGCCTTTGTGGCCAACTCGCCTGCGCACGCGAGCGAGGTCTACACGATGAGTCACGGTGAGGCCGCGCCGCGTCGCGTGACCGACAACAACCCGTGGCTCGCGAGCACTCGCCTTGCGCCCCAAGAGGTCGTCACGTTCAACGCCCGAGACGGACTCGCGCTCGAAGGCGTGCTCGTGCGTCCGCTCGACGAAAAAAAGGGCCAGCGCTATCCGTTGTTGATGTACGTGCACGGTGGCCCGGAGGCGCACCACTCGAACGGCTGGCTGACGAACTATGGCGATCCTGCGCAGACCCTAGCGGCGCGCGGATTCGCCGTGTTTCACGTCAATTATCGCGGTTCGACCGGACGCGGCATGGCCTTCGCGAAGGCAAGCCAAGGCGATCCCGCGGGCAAGGAGTTCGACGATCTGATCGACGCGATCGATCATCTCGTCGGGACGGGTCTCGTCGACAAGGACAAAGTCGCGGTCACCGGTGGTTCCTACGGCGGCTATGCGACGGCATGGCTTTCGACGCGCTACTCCGACCGCATCGCCGCAGGCGTGATGTTCGTCGGCATCAGCGACAAACTGTCGAAGGTCGGAACGACCGACATTCCTGACGAAGAGTTCTATGTCCACGCGTTGCACCGGCCCTGGGACAACTGGCAGTGGATGCTCGAGCGCAGTCCGATTTACTACGCCGGCCAGTGCAACACGCCGTTGTTGATCCTGCACGGCAAGGACGATCCGCGCGTCAATCCCGGTCAGTCGCGCGAAATGTACCGCCATTTGAAGTTGCGCAGCACGGCGCCGGTGCGGCTCGTGCTTTATCCCGGCGAAGGCCACGGCAATCGCAAGGCCGCCGATCGCCTTGACTACAACCTGCGCATGGATCAGTGGATCGAGCACTACCTCGTCGGGCCCAAGGGCGAAATGCCGCCGCTCGAGATCGATTACGCGGAATCGAAATCGGGCGGCTGATTCGCAGCGCGCGCGGCGCAGCTCACTCGACGCCGGCTTGGCGCAAGTGGTGCCGCAAGTGGCCGACGTAGTCGCGCATGAAGAAATCGAGCGTCGCGGGCTCGCCTGCGAGCACCGTGCTCCACGCGATGCGCTCGAAGTTGTGCGCGGTTGTCGCGCGCAGGCGCAGCTCCTCGGGCGTCGTTTCCATCACGTGCGCGATGTGCGCGTTGAACGCGCGCCACAGCTCGACGAGTTCACGCCACGGTCGCTCGCGATAGCGCTGCGCCGCGACCCAATCGTCCTGCTCGTAGCCGGCGAACACGAGATCGATTTGAAAACGCGCGCGCACGAAGCGTTGGTGGTTGTTGGACGCGCTGTCGATCAAGTGACCGACGATCTCCTTGCGTGACCATTGTTCCGGAGCCGGGCGCAGACCCGCTTCGGCCTCGGAAAGCGCGAGCAACTGCGGCTCCGCGCGCGCGATCACGTTGCGCAACGCAGTCCACACCGGCGCGTCGCTCACGGCAGCACGGTGAATTCGAGTGCGTCCGACATGTTCGTGCCCTTCGGCGCGAACGGATCGCGGAACCAGCCCTGCGCGTCGACGATCTCGCCGCCGTAATAAGGAGCACCAAGCGCAAGCGCGTGCGTCGCGACAAACGCGCTCCAATCGCTTGCCAACGCGCCGTCGCAGCTTCCCGGCGTGCCGCTCGATTGATGCACGTCCATGCGCTGGGTCGGCATGCGCACGCACATCCAACTCGTGCTGCCGACGCCCCACGGCACGGCGAGACGCCCCGTGCGCCCGTAGAAGATCACGCCGAGCCGCTGTCCTTCGACACCGTCGACGCGCACGGTGAAACCGCTTGTCGCGCTCGCGCTCGCCGTACCGAGCGCGGCGATGCTCGGCACGCAGCCGCTCGACGTCGTTCCTGAGCTGCAATACACAGTCGGGTTTTGCGAGCGATTGAGCGGAGTGATGTAGCCGCCTACGAAATTCGTGAGCACCACCGTCGTCTGCGCGGTCGCCGGATCGTAGGTGCGCAATGCGGACACATCGGAAATCAGGAACAGGCCGTTGGCGAGCGGCGCCATACCGCGCACGCTCGAGGCATGCGGATAGAAGTGCTGCTGCGCGCCGCTCACGTCGTACTCGTAGATTCCGTAGGGCATGTCCAGCCCGCCGGCGAGCACGTTGCCGTTCTCGCGCAGCGACAACTGCGTCGGGAAGTCGACGCCGGTGATGCCGTCCGACGCGTGAAAAGTATTCATGAGCACGCCGCCGAAGCTGTAGTGCTGCAAGTCGTCGTTGAAGATGTTCGACGTCAAGAAGCGCCCGTTGTGCTCGATCACGTCGTAGGCATCGCCTGTCGAATACTGCGTCAAGCGCGTTCCGGTGCGATCGAACACGATCAGGCGTTTGCCGGGCGCGCCGTTCGCTGTTCCGCCGTTGAGCACGTACACGAGGCCGTTGGCGTAGGTCAGCCCGCGCAAGTTGTCGAGCTGACCGCTGATCGTCGCGCGCCACGAGCCATAAATGTCGAAGCGCACAATTTGATCCGAGGCTTGATCCGTGACCCACACTTCGTCGTCGACTTGCACGGCCTCGAACGGGACCTCGAGCGCGTAGTTGATTCCGCTGACGTCGTCAGTGATGAAGTTCGGATCGACCACTGAGCCGTCGACGGGTGAGGCGAGCAGAACGCGGTCCGCACCGCCGTCGCACACCATCAAGTACTGCGCGTGAGCCGACACAGCGGTGAGCGCGAGTGTCGCGCCGAGCGTCACGGTGCGGAGAATCGTGTGGATCATCACGTCGGCTTCGGTATGAAAGGTGGCGATGCGTGCAGTGTGTTGTGGCGAACGCGATGAATGAGTCGAGGCTAACCGTGCCCGTCGCGATCTGCATGGTCGGGGTCGGCGAAACGCTGCGGCGGCGAGCGAAATGAACGCAACCGACCCTCCGCGAGTCCCGCCCGGTGCGGCGCTTGCCCTCGCCGTCGTCGCGGTGTCGACAGGCGCCTTGTTCGTGCGTCTTTCGGACGCGCCGGCGCTCGTCGTCGCCGCCTATCGCTGCACGCTCTCGACGCTCGTCCTGGGTGCCGTCGGTTGGCGCGCCTGTCGCAGCGAATGGCCGCAACTTTCGCGGACGGACGCGAGCCTCGCACTCGTCACCGGCCTCGCGCTGGCTCTGCATTTCGCGGCCTGGATTTCGTCGATGGCCTACACCTCGGTCGCGTCGAGCCTGGTGATCGTCAACACCACACCGCTGTGGGTCGCATTGGCGACGCCCTTCGTTTCGAAAGACCGCCTTCGCAGTGGAACGCTGCTCGGCATCAGCGTGAGCGTCGTCGGCTGCGCGGTCATCGGTTGGGGTGACTTGCAACTCGAGGGTCGCGCGCTGCTCGGCGACGGACTCGCGTTGATCGGAGCGTGGATGTCGGCGGTCTACATGCTGACCGGTCGACGGCTGCGCAAACGCTTGACGCTCCTGCCGTACGTCACAGCGTGTTACGGATCGGCGGCAGCGCTCCTACTGATCGCCGTGTTCGCCAGCGGGAGCAGTTTGGTCGGGTACACGCCGGCGACGTACGGCGCGCTCGTCGCGCTCGCGCTCGTGCCGCAAGTGATCGGGCATTCGAGCTACAACTATGCCTTGCGCTACGTGAGCGCGGCGTTGACGTCGGTCGTCGCGCTCGGCGAGTGCATCGGCGCGTCGCTGCTCGCCTGGATGTTCCTGCACGAAGCACCGAGCTCGGCTTCGTGGATCGGCGGATCGATCGTGATGATCGGCGTGTTGCTCGCTGTGCGCGCGGAACGCTCGGTCGAGTGAGGAAAAAGCACTTCGACGTGCAACCGCCGGGGCAAGCGCGGCGTCTTCGCCGGCGCCATGCTCACGAAAACCTGTGCGTTGGTGTTCATCGCCATCTGTTCGCTTCGCGCTGCGCCGCGCGCGTTCGATGACGCGAAAAAAAAGCAGGCGGCTGAGCTCGAGCAACTCGCCGCGGACCTTCGCGACAGCAAGCCGGACAAGCGTCGCACGGCGCTGCACGGGTTGATCAAGCTCGCGACGCCGCCGGCGTGGCGCTTGGTGATGGAGGCGCTCGGCGATGTCGACTCCGGCGTCGGCGACGACGCGCAGATCGCGCTCGCGGCGTTGGGGGACGCGGCGCTCATCGAAGAGCTGGTCGGCAAACGCGGGCTCGATGCGAAGGAGGAGCGTGTGGCCGTGCGTGCGGCTGAGGCGCTCGGTCGCTCGCGCGCGACGATCGACGGCGGCGAACTCGTCAAACGCTTCGCGACGCGTGATCCGGAGTTGACGCGCATGTTGTTGTGGTCGATCGAGCGTTTGGCCGAGCGCGACAAGCTCGGTGGACGGCGCGACAAGATCGCTGAAGCCGTTGCGCGACTCGAGGCTTCGCGGCTCGATCTCGGCGTTTCGTGCGCTGCCTTGGCGGCCTTGGCGCGACTCGACGCGACCCGCGCGGAGGAGGCCGCGGTCGCCGCCGCGCGCGATCGGAGCGCGGAGCGCCGTTGCGCGGCGTTGTGCGTGCTGGCCATGCTGCGCACGCCGAGCGCGCTCGGCGTGGCGCTCGCCGCGAGCAAGGACGAGGACTCGCGCGTGCGCATGGCGGCGGTCGAGTGCCTCGATCGCATCGGCACGCGCGCGGCGTTGCTCGTGCTCGTGTCGCGGCTCGGCGATGAACAACGGTTGCGCGTGCGCTGGCGCATCGTCGAAGTGCTGCAAGCTGCGTCGGGCTTGAAAAACCGCCTCGATCCTCGCCCGTGGAAGTTGTGGGCCGAGCAACTGCCGTCGGATGGTCCTCCGAAACTCAGCGCCGCGCCGTCGCGCCCGCGCGGCGCCGCCGACGCGGACCACACGGAAGCCGGCGGTTTCGTCGGCCTTTCGCCGCGCTCCGACCGCGTGTGCTTCCTGTTCGACTTCTCCGGATCGATGTGGACCGCGCTCGAAGACGGCCGCGTTCCGAAAGACATCGTCGCTGCCAAGCTCACTGAAGCGCTGGAGGAGTTGCCCGAGACGACCGAGTTCAACTTGATCCCGTTCACCAACGAGCCGCTTCCGTGGGAGCCTGAGTTGCGCCCTGCGAAGAAGAACGAGGTGCGGCGCGCGCTCGACTACTTCCTCGGCTGCCGCGCGCGCGGGCGCGGCAACTTCTTCGACGCCGCGTTGCTCGCCATGTCCGATCCACGGGTCGACACGATCGTCGTGCTCACCGACGGAGTTCCGACGGGCGGCGTTCACAGCGACATGGATCTGATCACGCCGCTGCTGCTCGAACGCACGCGCTTTCGCAAGCTCGTCGTCGACTCGATCCTGGTCGACGCGCCCGGCTACATCGCCAATCGCTGGCACGAACTGTCGCGCCTGACCGGCGGCCGCTCGACCGAGGTCGAACTCGCGGCGACGAAGTGAACAGGTGCGGGCCGAGAGGCTCGCGTGCAGGTTCATGCGCCGGATCGCATCGAGTGCGAGGGAGAACCGTGGGATACGTCTTCGAGTGGGACTCCTGGAAGGCTGCGACGAACGCTCGCAAGCACGGCGTCACGTTCGACGACGCGACCACCGTGTTCGGCGAAATGCACGGTCTTCTGATGGCGGACATAGACCACTCCGCGGACGAGGCGCGCTATCTTCTCCTCGGCCTGTCGACGCGGCATCGACTCCTCGTTGTCGCGTTCGTCGAGCGCACTCCAAGAACTCGTCTTATCTCCGCACGGCGAGCGAACTGGTCCGAGAGGAAGCGCTATGAAGAAAAAAACTAGTCGGCGGCGCGCGGGCACCGAGCGCGACACGTTGCGGCCAAGCTACGACTTCGCGAACGCCGAGCGCGGCTCGACGGTCGCGCGCTATAGAGAAGGCTCCAACGTCGTGGTCATCGATCCCGACGTACTCGATGTCTTTCCCGACTCGGCCGCGGTCAACGATGCCCTGCGCGCGCTCGCGACCGTTGTGCGTCAACGTCGCCACGCGCGCGCGAAACGCTGAGCGTCGCAGCGGCGGCGAGGCCGGCTCGTGCATGTCCTTCTCGTCACGTCGCGGCACGGACGAATTCGGAAGCTGTCTGCGGCGCGGAGCCGTGGTAGTGAGTGCGCTACACATGGCGCTCACACCGAGAATCCGAGCGCGTAGTCGCCCCATTTACTTCGTCGCGATGCTCGTCGTGATCGGCGCGGGCCTCGCGACGCGTCGCTTTCCCGGCCTCGTGCCGGACTTTCTCGGCGCCTATCCCGGCGACGCGCTGTGGGCCTTGATGGTCTTCTTGGGTTGGGGTGTGTTGATGACGAGCGTTTCGACGCGCACGCTTGCGACGCTCGCGCTCGCGTCGTGCACCGCCGTCGAATTCGGCCAGCTCTACAGCGCGCCGTGGCTTGACGAATTGCGCAGCACGACGCTCGGCGCACTCGCGCTCGGCAGCGGCTTCAACTGGCGCGACCTCGTGGCTTACGCCGTCGGCGTCGCCATCGGCGCCGTGGGCGAAAGCGTCGCGCGGCTCGTCGATTTCAGCGCCTTCGATCGGCGCTAGCGGCCGACGCTGGTGCTTGTCCGCAGCCCGCGCGCTGACCAGGATGGTGCGCCGATGATCCCCGCACTCGAAGCTCTCGAACTGTTGCGCGACGGCAACCGTCGTTTCGTGTCCGACCTGCGCAGCAGCGAGGCGCAAGCGAGTCCGCGCCGGCGCCGCGAAGTCGCGGTCGCGCAAGAACCGTTCGCGATCATTCTCGGCTGCTCCGATTCGCGCGTGCCGGCCGAGATCGTCTTCGACCAAGGCCTCGGCGACCTGTTCGTGATCCGCGTCGCCGGCAACATCGTCGCGCCGAGCCAGGTCGGCAGCGTCGAGTTCGCGGCCGAGCGCTACCACTCGCGCCTCGTCGTCGTGCTCGGCCATTCGATGTGCGGCGCGATCTTGGCGACCGTAGAGGAACTGCACCGTCCCGCCGCCGAGCAGTCGCGCAACCTGCGCTCGATCGTCGATCGCATTCGCCCGTCGGTCGAACCGTTGCTCGCCACCGAACTCGATCACCACCCCGACGAATTCGTGCACCAAGCCGTGCGCGCCAACATCCGTGCGTCGGCGAGCCACCTGCGCCACGGCTCCGAAGTGCTCGAGCAGTTGATTCAAACGCGCGGCCTCATCGTCGTCGGCGCCGAGTACTCGCTCGAAACCGGCGTCGTCGAATTCTTCGACGGCTTGCCGTAGCGCGCATGGCGTGCGCGGTTCGACTGCGCACTCGGTACTAGGCCGCTGAAAACCGCGCCAGTCGCAGGGCATCTAGAGAAGTGGCCGGCGGCGCAACGTCGGGAGTTGGCGATTGCATCCGACGGAGGCGCGACGACTCGCTCGAGACCCATCCGGCACCGCGCACTCCTCCGCTGCCTAGCGCGATGCGTTTCATGTCGGCACCATGCCGTCATGTGGATCGTGGGGCAGCTTCGCTTTCGAGCCGTCGAACTCGACTTCACGTCGTCGTTCGGGACCCGCCGCGCGGCGACGGCCGTGGATGCAGATGGCGTGACGTTGTTCAACGCCATCGACCTGATCGACGTCGACGAGCATCGCATGCAGGTGGAAGTGTGCGGATGCTGTGGCTATGCAGGTTGCTCCCCCGGTGGGTGGGTCGAACTCAGACGTGTGGACGAGCTCGTGGTCTGGATTCCCGCTTGGACTGTGCTGAGTCAGGGGGCGTGGGAGAGCACGGAGATGCGGCCACCCGCATTCTTTGAGTCGCGCGGCGCGCCTGTCTTCACTGCTGCGAACTGGGAGACGTTGCGCTCGATCCAACAGTTCCTTCCCGCCGCAAACGAGATTCCCGTGCTCGACTCACGCGAGGCGGTGCGTTTGCTCCAGGGGGCGGCTCCAGGGCGTGTGTTGGGGGTTTTTCCAGATCGGCCGAAGCTGCTGCGCGCACTTCTGATTGCTACTTCGGAAACCGATATCGCAGCAACAGCCGATTTGTTGGACGCATCGCTACGGGAGCATTTCGACGATCCGTGTCCGATGGAACTCGTCCGCGAAGCGACCGATACCGCACCGATCGAGTTGTGGCTCGACGTACACGGAACGCCGGGTTGGGCCGAGATCGCACGCACCGTTCTCGGACTTGGCATTCTCGTAGCCGGTGGGCCGTCGTTGATTCGACGGTCGACCTCGGGGCGCGACTCTCGTCCGCCTTTGAGTGCTGATGCCGCGCCGTAGGCAGGACGCCATCGACGCTCGCGCGATCACTTGAGGCCATGTCGCGTCGCGCGAGATTCGCGACGCGTCAAACGTGAATCGCGCGCCCGTCGACCGCGAGCGCGGCTTCGCGCACGGCTTCGGACAAGGTCGGGTGCGCGTGGCAGGTGCGCGCTAGGTCTTCGGCGGACGCGCCGAACTCGATGGCTGCGACGGCTTCGGCGATGAGATCGCCCGCGCGGGGCCCAAGGATGTGAACGCCGAGAATGCGATCGGTGTCCTTGTGCGCGAGGATCTTCACGCGGCCGTCGGTGTGGCCGAGCGCGCGCGCGCGACCGTTGGCGACGAAGGGAAAACTGCCCTTGCGGTAGGGGACTTCGGCCGCCTTCAGCTCCTCTTCGGTCGCGCCGACCGCGGCGATCTCGGGCTCGGTGTAGACGATGCTCGGGATCGCGACGTAGTTGACGTGGCCGTAGCCGGTCACGATGTGCTCGACGCAGGCCGTGCCTTCATCCTCCGCCTTGTGCGCGAGCATCGGCCCGCGGATCACGTCGCCGATCGCGTAGATCCCCGCGATCTTCGTGCGGAAATGTTCGTCGACCGGCACGCGACCGCGCTCGTCGAGCGCGAGGCCGAGGGCGTCGAGCCCGAGGCCTTCGGTGTTCGCCTTGCGCCCGACGGCGACGAGCACGCGATCGCCGCGCAGCGTTTCACGGCCCTCGCACTCGACCACCGCGCCGTGGCCGTCCTTGCGCGCGCCGGTGACCTTGCTCGCGAGCTGAAACACCAAGCCTTGCTTCGCGAGGAGCTTCTGCGCCTCGACGGCAATCTCCAAATCGTTGCCGGGCAAAATGCGATCGAGGTACTCGACGACGGTGACTTTCGCGCCCAAGCGTCGCCACACAGAGCCGAGTTCGAGCCCGATCGCGCCGGCGCCGATCACGATCAAATGCACGGGCGGCTGCGGCCACGCCAAGGCTTCGGTGCTCGTACCGACGCGCTCGCCGTCGATTTCGACGCCGCGCAAGCCTGCGCTGACGCTGCCGGTCGCGATCAAGATGTGCTTGGCTTCGAGCTCCTCGTTCACGCCGTTGCTTTGCGCAACGACGACGCGGCCGGGTGCTGCGATGCGACCGAGACCTTCGTAGCGCGTGATCTTGTTCTTCTTGAACAGCGAGTCGACGCCGCGCGTCAGCTGCGTGACGACACCGTCCTTGCGCGCGAGCATCGCCTTGACGTCGAGCAGCACCTCCTTGCACACGACGCCGTGCGACTTCAGTTCGTGCAGGGCCGCGTAGTAGCGTTCGCTCGATTCCAGCAGCGCCTTGCTCGGAATGCAGCCGACGCGCAAGCACGTGCCGCCGAGCGCGCGCTCCTTTTCGACGCAAGCCACGTTCATTCCGAGTTGCGCGGCGCGAATCGCGGCGACATAGCCGCCCGGTCCTGCGCCGATCACGACGAGATCATGTTGCTGAGTCACGCGATTACCTGCTCGGTCCCGAAAGGGCGGAGCATGTTAGGCGCGCGCGCGGCGCCGGTCGACGGCGCAGCTACTCCGGCCGCTCGAGTCGATAGCCGACGCCGGCTTCGGTCGTGAACAAACGCGCGCCGCCCGGTCGCGGCGCCAACTTGCGGCGCAGGTGCGTCATGTACACGCGTAGGTACTGGGCGTCGTCGAGGTTGCGCGGCCCCCACACCTCCTGCAGCAGTTGCTTTTGCGTGACGACCTTGCCCGCGTGGCGCGCGAGCACTGCCAGCAATTTGAATTCGATCGGCGTGAGGTGCACTTCGTTGCCGCCGTGCAGCACGCGCCGCGCCTCGAGGTCGATCGAGAGCGGCCCGCACTCGATGCGTTCTCCCGCGCCGCCCGTTTCCGCGCGCGCGGCGTGGCGCAACGCGTTGCGCATGCGCGCGAGCAACTCGGGCACGCCGAAGGGCTTCGTCAAGTAATCGTCGGCGCCCGCATCGAGCGCTTCGACCTTCGCGCGTTCTTGGCCGCGCGCGGAGAGGATCACGATCGGCGCGCGCAGCCACGTGCGCAGCGAGCGCAGAATTTGCAAGCCGTCGATGTCGGGCAGGCCGAGGTCGAGCAACACGAGGTCGGGCACGTATTGCGAGGCCGAGCGCAGAGCTTGTTCGCCCGTCGCGGCGTCGATCACGCGATAGCCTTGCTCCTTCAAGCTCGCGTCGAGAAAGCGCACGACCTGCGGCTCGTCCTCGACGACGAGCACGAGCGCGCCGGTCCGCAGTTTGTCCGAATTGGTCGTCACGCTTCGACCTCGGCGCCGCGCGCGGTCGAGTCGGCAACGCGTGGTCCGGCATCGAGCGGCAACGAGACGCGAAAAACGGCGCCACCGTCGACGCGACTTTCGGCGCGCAGCGTTCCGCCGTGCGCTTTCATGATCGCGCGCGAAACGGTCAGCCCAAGACCGGTGCCGCCGGCGCGCAAGCCGTCCGCTGCGCGGTAGAAGCGCTCAAAGATGCGCTCCTGTTCGGCAGCCGGAATGCCTGGGCCGCGATCGGCGATCTCGACGATCGCGTGCGCTCCGTCGGTGCGAGCGCGAATCACGAGCGGCGAAGCGGGCGGGCTGTACTTCGCCGCGTTCTCGACGAGGTTGAAGAACACTTGTTCGAGCAACACCGGGTCGAGCGGCGCGACGAGCACCTCGCGCGGCATGTCGCGCACGATTTCGCGGCCCGCAAGCCGTGCCTCGAGCCGATCGAGCGCCGAGTCGAGCACCTCTTCGATCGGATAGAGCTCCTTGTGCACGGCGAGCGCGCCCGACTCGATGCGCGTCAACTCGAGCAGGTCGCCGACCATGCGATCGAGGCGATGCGCCTCGTCGCGAATCGTCGTCAGCATCGCGCGCTGCGTCTTTTCATCGACCGCCGCGCCCGAAAGCAGCGTTTCCGCGGCGCCGCTGATCGCCGTCAACGGCGTGCGCACGTCGTGTGTCACCGCGCTCAACAATTCGCTGCGCGTGCGCTCGGTCTCCATGTCGAGCGTCGCGAGCGCCGTGCGTTCCACGAGCAGCGCGCGTTCGAGCGCGAGCGCCGTTTGTGCGACGAAGGTCTCGAGTGTCTGCCACTGAAACGGCGAGGCGGGTTGCGTGCGGCGCGCGAGCGCGACGCCGAATACGCCGAGATGTCCGCCGGTTCCGACGAGCGGGATGTACACGCACTCCGCCGACGGCAGGGTGTCCGTGCCGTAGCCGGCGAGTCGACCGTGCTCGTGTACCCAACGCGCGGCCGCGAGCTCGCGCTCCGCCGCGAGCACCCACGCGCCCTCGCCGCCGCACGGCGCGAGATTGCCGGCGCGATCGGAAAGCAGCACGAAAGCCTCGGTTTCCATCAGCTCGCGCACGTGACCGATCGCCGTCGCCGCGATCTCGCCGACGCCGGTTTCGATCACGAATTGCCGACTCATCGCAAACAACGCAGCCGTGCGCCGCTCGCGCTGTTGCGCGGCGAGAGCTTGTTCACGCAGCCGCACCGTGAACGAGCTGACCGTGATGCTGACGACGAGCATCACGAGGAACGTGACGATGTAGCGCAGGTCGGTGACCGCAAAGGTGAAGGGCGGATCGACGAAGAAAAAGTCGAGCGCGGCGACGCTGGCGATCGCGGCGGCGAACGACGGCAGGCGCGGCAAGCGGCTCGCGACGATCAACACGCCGAGCAGATAGATCATCGCTTGATCGGCGAGCGTCAGCGTCGGTTGAACGATCCAACACACGAGGGTGCTGATCACCACGACCGCGAGCGCGGACGCGTACTCCATCGCCGTCGCGGCGCTCCGCGTGCGCGTCGCTCGAGGCGCAGCGGCATCGCTCGCTTCGCCGCTGGTGACGGTGACGTCGATCGACCCCGATCCGCGCACGATGCGCGCGAGCACGCGCAATCCGCGCAGACGCGCAAGCCAGCTTCCTCCCGGCTTGCCGATGACGATGCGTGTCGCGCCGCGCTCACGCGCCATCGCAAGGATCTCGTCGGCGACGTTTTCTCCGCGCACGATCAACGGCTCTGCACCGAGGCGCTCCGCGAGTTCGAGCGCCGCTCCGATGCGTTCGCGACTGGCGGCGGGCAGGCGTTCGATTTCGGGTGTTTCGACGGACAGCGTGATCCACTGCGCGCGCAGGCGCGCGGCGATGCGATAGGCACCGCGCACGACATCGGTTGCGCGTTCGGACGGACCGATGACGACGAGCAAACGCTCGCGTACGCCCCAGGCGTAGGCGATGCCGTGGTCACGACGCCACTCCGCAGTCTGCGCGTCGACGCGTTCTGCCGTGCGTCGCAGAGCGAGTTCGCGCAGCGCGAGGAGGTTTTCCTTGCGGAAGAAATTCTCCGACGCGCGCTGCGCCTGTGTCGGGACGTAGACCTTGCCCTCGCGCATGCGCGCGAGCAGATCGTCGGCAGGCAGGTCGACCAACTCGATCTCGTCCGCGCGCTCGAACAGCGAGTCCGGCACCGTTTCGCGCACGCGCACGCCGGTGATTTGCGCAACGACGTCGTTGAGGCTCTCGACGTGTTGGACATTGAGCGTCGTGTAGACGTCGAGTCCGGCTTCGAGAAGCTCCTCGACGTCTTGCCAGCGCCGCGCATGGCGCGAGCCGGCGGCATTCGTGTGCGCGAGTTCATCGAGCAAGAGCAACGTGGGTCGACGCGCGAGCGCGGCATCGAGGTCGAACTCGCGCAGCGCGACGCCGCGGTAGTCGACTTGGCGCGGCGCGAGTCGTTCCAAGCCCTGCGTCAATTCCTCCGTCTCGCGCCGCCCGTGCGTTTCGATCCAACCGATCACGACGTCGGCGCTGTCCCTGCGCCGTGCATGGGCGGCTTCGAGCATCGCGTAGGTCTTGCCGACTCCCGGCGACGCACCGAAATAGATCTTCAGCTTGCCGCGCCGCGCGCGCGCCTCCTCGCGCGCGGCACGTTCGAGCATTTCTTCGGGAGCAGGACGACGCTCTTCCATCGGGCGCG
This sequence comes from uncultured Planctomycetaceae bacterium, assembly GCA_964358875.1. Classification (GTDB taxonomy): domain Bacteria; phylum Planctomycetota; class UBA1135; order UBA1135; genus CAYHRR01. The sequence continues at coordinate 16,429 of CAYHRR010000019.1, forward strand.
AGTATCGCTAGCGCAGCCGTTCGAGCGCTAGGTTGAGTTGCAGGACGTTGACGCGCGGCTCGCCGAGGATGCCGAAGGCGCGGCCTTCCACGTGTGCCTCGACCAGCGCGCGAAGCCGAGCTTCATCGAGCCCGCGTGCTCGGGCGACGCGCGCGACTTGCCAAAGCGCGGCGGCGGGACTGATGTGCGGATCGAGACCGCTGCCCGACGCCGTGACGAGATCGATCGGAATGGGTGCAGTGTTGCTCGGATCCGATGCGCGCAAAAGCGCGACGCGCCGCTCGACCGCAGCCTGCAAGTCCGTGTTGAGCGGACCGAGATTCGAGCCCGACGAAGCCGCGGCGTCGTAGGGCATGCGCGAGGTCGCGGAAGGTCGGCCCCAAAAGAACGAGGGCGACGCAAAGGGCTGGCCGATCCACTCGGAGCCGATCACCACGCCGTCGCGTTCGATCAAGCTACCTGCGACCTGATGCGCAAAAGTCGCTTGGCCGACGAGCGTGAGCACGGCCGGATACACGACGCCGGTCAGCAACGTCATCACGAGCAACATCGCGAACGCACAACGGAACTGTTTCAGGATCATCGCGGACCTCACGGCATTCCTAGAAGAGCCAGCAACATGTCGATCGCCTTGATGCCGATGAACGGAACGATCAAACCGCCGAGGCCGTACACGACGAGGTTGCGCTGCAACACTTCGGCGGCGGGCCGCGGTCGGTACTTCACGCCACGCAGCGCGAGCGGGATCAGCGCGACGATGATCAGCGCATTGAAGATCACCGCCGACAGGACCGCGCTCGACGGCGAGCCGAGACCCATCACGTCGAGCCGCGCGAGCTCTGGATAGGTCCCGACGAACATCGCCGGGATGATCGCGAAGTACTTCGCGACGTCGTTAGCGATGCTGAAGGTCGTCAGCGAACCGCGCGTCATCAG
>CAYHRR010000020.1:0-3257 GCA_964358875.1 uncultured Planctomycetaceae bacterium
TGGCTACCAGTTCACCCGCCACAATAAGCGTAGAAGCCAAGATTAGCGCTGACGGCAACGATTTTTATGACTTTATTCCTCCAGCCATAAATACGAGCAATGCCAGTGTTTATACGGATGCTTACTTTTTGGCAACTTCCACTTTATGGACTTGGACAGGCAATGACGGCGGCACGGACAATGATGCTTCTACCAGCACACCTTCGTTTTCGGTTGATTTGAGAGGCACAGAAGCCAAGTTTATGAGATTCTTGTTTGGTTCGGGAGCGACTACGACATTGAGAACGAAGTATGTTATTCAACCTAGCGAATAAAACCATGCCAAAATACAAAACAATTAAAAAGAAAGCCAAGAAAAGTACGATGGCTATGCCTAAAAAGATGCCTAAGGAGCGTGAAGCCGCTTCCCGCAGAACCGCTCGCCTGTCCGCTGCCCGAAATCGTCGGCACGCAGCCGTGCGAAGTCACAGCCGATGTGCAGTACGCAACCGGCGGCGCTTGACACCCGCTCGCGAGTTCGAGGTCGTCGAATCCGAAGCCTTCGCCGCCTGAGCCTTGCATCCACAACACGGAGCGCAGCAGCACGTGCGTCATCGGCGTCGACGCGCTGACCAGACCGACGAAGCGCGCACCGTTCATGCCGGCCGCGCACGTGCCGAGCAAGATCGCGCCGCTGAACGCCGCGAGTTCGACGCCTTCGTATTCCGCGCCTTGATAGACCACGCCGCCGAAGGCGCGCGTCGGTTGCGCGAACGTGATGCGCAGCTCGGTCGGCTCGTCGAAGTTGGTGAAGCACGACGCGTGCGTCGTGCCGCCGTTGTCCGTGAGCGCGAAGGGCGCGACGTCGACGAAGTTGCGAAAGCTCAGACCGCCGCTCGAAACCGTCAGCAGACCGACGGCGGTCGCCACGCTCGCGCCCTCGAAGCTCGCGTCGCTCACGAAGCTCTCGAAGTCCTCGCTCGCGCTCGTCGCGCCCGCCGCCGCCGACCACTGGGCGTGGTCGTTGAACGCCGTGGTTTGCGCCGCAGTCGTCGGAGCGAGAACGAATGCCGACAGTGCAGCGAGTGCGAACGCAGTGCGCATGACGAAACTCCTTGGACGGGCCTTCGAAGCGGCCTCGGTCATAACGGCACGGTGCGCATCCGGCAATCGAGCGGTGCGCACACTTACATCGAGGCGGCGCGCGTGCTGCGCGTCAGCGTCGCAGCAAATCGAGCGCGAGCGCGGCCGCGCCGTCGATCTGGAAATACTCGACGTCGAAGGCGTGAACGCCGGCCGCCAGTTCGAGCGTCGCTTCGTCGACGACCTCGGCGTGCCAGCTCCAGTTGTCGATCACGCGCACGCCGTCGACGCGCACGCGCACGCCGTCGTCGGAATGGACGCGCAGGCGATAGCGCCCGGCGGGCAACTCGAGATCCGGCGTCGCGAGCAGGCCGAAGTGCTCGACGCCGAGCGCCTCGCGCACGTCCTCGCGCGAGCCCCATGGATCGCTCCACACGCCGATCTCTGCGCCGATGCGCGGCGTCTGTGCCAACGCGCGCCAGGCCTGCTGTGTCGCCGCGTCACCGCGCGGATCGGTTGCAGGCTCCCAGCGAAACCAACGCGCGCGCCACGACGCCGCGGCGAGCAAACCGGCGACAGCGCGCGCACGCGGCCGCGCTTCGCCGCTCTCGAAGTCCCACGGTCCCCACTCACCGACCACGATCGCGTCGAGCCCGGGCCGGTCCTTGCGCGCGGGGTCGAACGGCCGCGTCGTTCCGGGCCATTCGCGGGCCTCGACGGACATGCGCGCCCGCCATTCGTCCGGCAGGCTGTCGTCGGCGACGCGCAAGGTCACCGCGCTCATGCGGCCGGTCGGCGCGATTCCGGCCAAGCCGCGCACGAGTTCCTGCGGTGCGAGCCCGCTCGCGCTTTCTCCGGGTGCCAAGGTCACATCGGTGCAGGCGAGTTGCGCCTTCGAGGCCGCGAACACGTTCTCCCAAAACCACAACCCGCTGGTGTGTTCGAGCGCGAGGTCCGCTGCGTTCTCGGCGAACGAGTTGCCGATGATGCGGTGGTCGCGCGAGCTCGTGTCGCGGCGCGCACCGAAAGCACCGTCGACGAACGGCGAAGCGGCGTTCCACGACAGCTCGAGTCCGAGTTCGCAGCGCTCGATCAGGTTGCGCGCGATCATGCATTCTTGGCCGTGGGCGATGGCGATTCCGGCGACGCCGGCACCGTTGAAACTGTTGTCGATGATCGTCATGCGGCTCGAGTAGCCGCCCGACAGTCCGTGCTGTCGACAGCCCTCGGCGACGTTCTCGATCACGCGGTTCTCGCCGGAAAACGTGCACTCGATGCCGTTGACGACGGCGCACGAGAAATCGTTGCCGAGGATCAGATTGCGGTCGCTGCCGCCCGCCGCCTGCTCACCGCGCTCGCGCGCCTTGCCGTCGACCAAGTCGCGACCGGCGAACAAGTACAAGCCGTTGCCGCCGTGTGTCGCGCTGTTGGCGGCGATCACGTTGTCGCACGAGCGCTCGAAGAGCAGGATCCCTGCCGCGCCTTGGCCGCGCGCGAAGCGTCCGTCGCTGTAACCGCGCACGCAGAAGTCGCAGCGGTTGCGCGCGATCACGTTGTCGCTCGAGCGATACAGCGCGATGCCCCAACCCGAAAGGAACGAGAAGTCGTTGTCGTACACGCGCGCGTTCGTGCAGCCGCGCAGCAGCAGGCCGTTTTGCCCGTGGCGCGCGCGACAGCCGACGATGACGGCGCCGTCGCAGCCATCGAGCGCGAGCGCAGCGCCGTAGTTCGTCAACCACTCGCCCTTGTCGTTGTCGCGCGGCGCCAAGTCGTCGGCGGGATGTTCGGCCGCTTCGGTGGACAGCAGACGTTGCGCGAAATAGCCGTCGAAACGCACGTTCTCGATGCGCAGGCCTCGGCAACGCTCCGCGACGATGCAGCCTTTGAAGCCGGCGAAGGTCCCGCCGACGACGGTGATGTCGCTGCAATCGACGAGGTGCAGACCGATGCCTTCCGCGTGCTCGAGCTCCGTGCCGACGGGGCTGCCGCGCAATTCGACGCCGCGCAAATCGATGGTCGCGCCGTGCACTCCGACCGCGCGCATGACGCAGTTTGCCGCCGCCGGATCGTCGCTCGCCGGCGCGCGGATGTACGTGCCCTTCGCGACGCGCAGCGAAGCCTCGATCTTGAACACACCCGCACTCGGCAAGCTGACCTCGTCGAGCGCGGCGCGCGCGCTCGTCGCGAACGCACTG
>CAYHRR010000020.1:3267-16807 GCA_964358875.1 uncultured Planctomycetaceae bacterium
AGCCCAAGCGCGCATTGCGAAGTGCGACATGTCCATGCGACGAAGCACGTTCCCTCGTACGTGCATCCGGCCGCGCCATGCTAGGCGCGCTGCGCAAGCGATCCAAGGCGCGTGCTATCCTCCGCGCGCATCGTCGACCCCAAGGAAAGCACGCGCTTGGACCTGCATCGCCCGCGACCGAACAGCTCCGGCATCCGCCTGGATCCGGACATGAACATCTGCCAGTCGGACCTGCCGCTCGATTGGTACCAGTCCGAGTTCAAGCCCTACGCCGAGGAGTACCACAAGCTCCCCGACCGGCGTCCGGGCACCGTGTTGCCGTGGCTCGACAGCTACGCGCGGCCGGCCATCGAACACTTCGGCGACACGCTGCTGCTCGTCGCGCATTTCTACATGGGCGGCGAGATCGTCAAGCTCGTCGAACGCTACGGCGGCAGCGTCGCCGACAGCTATCAACTGGCGCTGCAGGCCGCGCGCCATCCCGAGAAGAAGGTGATCGTCGAGTCCGCCGTGCACTTCATGGCCGAGGCCATCGCGATCCTCGCCCACGACGACCAGGCGGTGTGGATCACCAATCCCAAGGCGGGCTGCACGATGGAGATGCTCGCCAAGGACTACATGGTGCTGCCGGTCGCGGACCAATTGGTCGAGCGTTACGGCGACGAGCTCACCGTCGTCGCGTACATGAACACCAGCGGGCGCCTGAAGGCCCTCGCCGGTCGCACGGGCGGCGCAGTCTGCACGAGTTCGAACGCGCCGAAGGTCGTCGCCTGGGCGCGCGCGCAAGGCAAGAAGGTGCTGTTCGTTCCCGACCAACACCTCGGTCGCAACACCGCAGCGAAGCTCGGCATGGACTTGTCCAAGGTCGTGTGCCTGCCCGATCCGCAAGTGTTGCGCGGCGCGTTCAAGGTCGACGACAAGACGGTCGCGGGCGGACTCAAGGCGCTCGACGAAGCCGAGATGATCCTGTGGGGTAGCTTCTGCGGAGTGCACACCGTGTTCACGCCCGAACACGTCCACTACTGGCGCGAGCGCGGCTACACGGTGCTCGTGCACCCCGAATCGAAGCTCGAAGTCGTGCAAGCGGCCGACGGCAGCGGCTCGACGAATTTCCTGTGGGATGCCGTGATGAAGGCCAAGTCCGGCGCGAAGCTCGCCATCGGCACCGAAGGCCACTTCGTCCGCAACGCGCGCGAGCAAGGCCGCCAACGCGGCGTCGAAGTCGTGCACCTCTCCGACATCCCCGATCCGGCCTTTCACTCGATGGGTTGCGGTTGCGCGACGATGAGTCGCAACGATCCTCCGCACTTGGCGGGCATGTTGGATCTGCTGCGCCTGGGCAAACCTCCGGCGCAAAATCGCGTGCTCGCGGGCGACATGGTCGACGAGGAAACCGGCACGCTCGATCGACTCGCGCTCGTCGAACGCTCGGAGATGATCCGCCACGCGCGGGCGTCGCTCGAGCGGATGATCGAGATCACTGAAGCGAAGTGAGTCTGCTCGCTTCGCGATTCGAGCGTCGCGCGAAGTGAGTCTGCTCGCTTCGCGATTTGAACGTCGTGCGAAGTGAGTCTGCTCGCTTCGCGAATCGGGCGTCGTGCGAAGTGAGTGTGCTCACTTCGCGAATCGAACGTCGTGCGAAGTGAGTGTGCTCACTTCGCGAATCGGGCGTCGTGCGAAGCGAGTCCGCTCACTTCGCGCTGCCGATGCGGGCGAGCAGGTCCTTTTTCAGAGCGGCACCGCGTTCGAGTTGCGCGCTGAGCACGTTCTCACGCTCATCGGGATCCACGCTCAAGTCGTAGAGCTGATCGGTCAGCTGCGGTCGGTACACGTACTTGAAACCGCGCGTGTAGAGCGCCCAAATCGGACCCGGGTCGAGTCGTTCGTTCTCGCGCACGGCACGTCGCACGAGCGCAGCATCGCGTTCGAATCCTGCGGCGAGTAGGTCACGTCCCGCGCCTTGCGTCGCGAGCGCCTGGGCGGCCGGCGCATGCGCAAGCGCGAACGCGGTCGGCAACACGTCGACAAGCGAAACCAAGCGCTCGCTGCGCGTCGGCGCGAGTCCGGGCGCGCGCAGCGCCAACGGCACGTTGACTTGCTCGCGCGTGACTTCGCCGTGGCCCAGTTGCGTGCGATCGCCGAGCGCTTGCCCAAAAGCACCGGCGACCACGACCACGCAGCGTTCGCGCAGCGCGAGCGCGTCGAGTTTCGCGAGCAGCGTTCCGATCGCGGCGTCGGTCGCGCACACCTCGGCGTCGTAGCGGTCGTACAGGCTCCGGAACACGTCGCGGTCGACCGGCGGCAGTTTCACCTCCGGCCGCGGCGTGATCTTCGCTTCGAGCTCGGGGAAGAACATGCGGATCTGCAGCAGCTTCGCGAAGCCCAAGTCGTAGCGCGACGGCTCGATGCCGCGCGCGTCGAGCAGCGCGTCGATCTTCGCGTCGGCCTTGAAGCGCGCCGCGAACTCCGCCGGCGGAAGGTTCGGTTCGTTGCCGCCGTCGAAGGCGAGCCACAGGAAAAAATGCTCCTTCGCGTTGGCGTCGAGCCACTTGCCGGCGCGCTGCGCGAGCTCCTCGGCCGGTCGCGTGGTCAGGCCCGGCTCGTCCATGAAATGAAAACCGACATCGAGACCGGACAACTTGCCGAGTTGCGGGTCGGCGACGAACGCGGCTGTCCTCCAACCATGTTGCGCCAGCAGCGCGGCAGCAGTTCGGCGCTCGCCGTCGAGCGCAATCGGCCGTCGCGCTTGGTTGAGGTACGCGACACCGCTTTGCGCGACATCGAGTCCGCTGAGCAGCGACAGGTGCGCGGGCACCGTCGCCGAACAGGTCGTGTAGGCGCGCGTGAGCACGAGCGCGTCGCGGCTGAAGGCGTCGAGCATCGGCGTCGTCTCGCGCACGTAGCCTTCGCCGCTTTGGTGATCGCGACGCAGCGCCTCGACGGTGATCAAAACGACCGACAGGGCTTCGTTTTTCGCGTCAGGCGCAGCCTGCGCGTGCAGCTGCTGTGCAACCGCCATCACAGCGATGCACGAGAGCGCGACGTGGGCGCGCACGGCGGAAATCAGGCTTCGACGGATGTTCATGTGCGGCGCTCAGCGACGGGCGCGAGAGCTTAGCAGGCGTCCGCGTGAGCTTGTGGCTCGCCTCCGTCGCGAGTAGAAACGCAGCGCCTCGCGCACAGCACGTGGAAAGCTCGCACAAGAATTGGCGCTTCGCGCACCGGCTCGCCCTGCTCGGACTCGTCGCACTGTTCGCGCTGTTGCAGTGGAAGTTCGCGTGGTCGTGCGACGACAGCTTCATTTCCTTCCGCTACGCGCGCAACTTCGCGCGCGGCGCCGGTCTGCTCTACAACCTCGGCGAAGCGCCGCCGGTCGAGGGCTACACGAACTTTCTGTGGGTGCTGTTCCTCACACCCTTCGAAGCGCTCGGCGCCGACGTGCCGCTGGTAGCGAAGTGGACCTCGGCCTTGTGCGGTTGCGCGTTGGTGTTGCTCGTCGCGCGCGTGTTGACCACGCGCTTCGGCGCTTCGCGAGCTACGTGGTGTGCGTTGATCGCGTTCGCGAGCTTGCCGCCGCTCGCCGTGTGGAGCACGAGCGGGCTCGAGACGATGCCCTTCGCCTTGGCTTTGTTCGGAGCGTTCGCAGCACTGCATGCGCCGCGTCCGAAAACTGCGCTCGCCGCGTGCGCCGCCGCGCTCGCCGTGTTGCTGCGCGCCGACGGCTTCGTCGCCGTCACGTTCGTGCTGGCTGCAAGTGCCGCGGGCGCCGGATTGCGCGAGGATCGCGCCGCGTTGCGCGCCATCGCGCTCGCTGCGGCAACGGTCGTCGTCGTACTCGTCGGTCATCTCTTGTGGCGGCACTCGTACTACGGCGCGTGGCAACCGAACACAGCGCGCGTGAAGGTCGAGTTCGGCGCGCTCGCCTTCGAACGCGGGCTGCGCTACGTCGCCACGTTTGTCGTTTCGTTTCCCGCGTTGCTGATCATGCTCGCGCTGGCGAGCCCGGGCGCGCGCGCGCCGCGCGATCCGTTCGGCCTCACCGCGCTCGCCGTCGTCGTCGGCGTGTGCGCCTATGTGATCGCGATCGGCGGCGACTTCATGGCGATGGGACGCTTCCTCGTGCCGGCGTTGCCCTTCGCAGCGCTCGCCTTCGCCGCGGGGCTCGCACGCTTGGGCGCGCAGCGCGCGTGGCTTGGATTCGCGGCGACGGGCGCGTGCGTCGCGCTTTCACTACCGGTCGCCTTCGGCGTCGAGATCGCGCCGCAAGCCTTGCGCGAACGCCTCGCCTATCGCTGGAGCGCCGACGTGGTGCGCAGCGAATACGAGCAGTGGCGTTTGATGAGTCTGCAAGTTCAGCGCTGGGTCTACGTCGGTCGCGCGCTGCGTCTGCGCACGCAACCCGGCGAGTCGTTGATGCAAGGCACGATCGGCGCAATCGGCTACTACTCCGAGCTCGTGATCCACGACCCCTTCGGACTCGTCAATCGCGACGAGTTCGCGGCGTCGAGCGCCGCCGAGCGTGCTTCACCGGGCCACCAGCGCCGCGTCCCGTTCGCGACGATTCTCGCCAAGCAACCGACCTACCTCGACGCGGCGATCGTTCCGCGCGAGCGGCGCGATCTCGGCCTGCGCGACGCCTTGAAGCCCGGCGGTGAGCTGTTCGACGTCGCGCGGCCCGAATACGTCGAGATCGCGGACGTGCCCGGGCTCAGCGCGGCGCAGGTCTTGCGGCTGGTGCGTTACGTGCCGCGCAAGCGCTGAGCGCAGCGGCGATTTCCTCGCGCGCGGTACCTTTTCGCACCCGCCCGCGGCGCGATCTGCGGATACGCGCATGGTCGGCGTTTCGTCGACCTGGAGGACGCCATGTGGAATCGCACGCAGAGCAGTTTGCTGGTCATCGCTTCGCTGGCTTGGGCCGCGCGGGCGCAAGCTCAGTCCACGCTGTACGTGTTGCCTGGTGATCAATCCGGGGACGAGTTCGGCAGCGTGGCGCGCGGCCTCGGCGACGTCGACAACGACGGCACCGACGACCTGATCGCGACGAGCCGCAACGGAGCCGGCGGGCGCGGATACGCGCGTGTCGTTTCGGGTTCGAGTGGCGTGACCTTGCTCGCGGTCAGCGGTGCCGCGCAGGGCGACGAGTTCGGCGCGGCGGCAGCGTGTGTCGGCGACGTCGACGGCGATCACCATGCGGATGTGTTGATCGGCGCGCCGGGCGCAGGCGGTACGGGCCGCGCGTTTGTGATCAGCGGAGCGAACGGCGCGACCTTGCGCACGATGAACGGCGGCGCCGGCGGAGCTCGCTACGGCAGCGCGGTCGCGAGCCTGGGCGACGTCAACGGCGACGCGATCGGCGACTTTGCGATCGGCGCGCCGCACGACGACGTCGGCGGCAATGACTCGGGCTCGGTGTTCGTCGTCTCCGGCTTCGACGGCGCGACGCTGTGGTCGATCCACGGTCCCTTCGGCGGATACGAGTGCGGCACGTCGCTCGCCGCACTCGGCGACGTCGACGGCGACCTCGTGCGCGATCTCGCGGTCGGCGAGCCCTACGTGATCATGGCCAACTCCAACCAGCCGGGACGCGTGCGCGTGTTCTCCGGAGCTGACGGCACGACGTTGTTCACGCGCTTGGGTCAAGCGGCGCGCGATCGCTTCGGCTCGTGCGTCGAGTCGGCCGGCGACGTCAACCTCGACGGAACCGATGACGTGATCGTCGGCGCGCCGCAGCCCAAGCCGAACGCGGCGGGCTACGCGAGGATTCTCTCAGGCGCCACCGGCGCAGCGCTGCTCCAGGTGAGCGGCGACGCGAGCGGCGACCAGTTCGGTAGCGCGGTCGCAAGCGCAGCCGATGCGAACGGCGACGCGCGTTCGGACGTGTGGATCGGCGCGCCCTACGCGGACTTCGGCGGCCAGGACAGCGGACGCATTCGGCTCGTCGACACGAGCAACGGGGTGACGCTCGCGACCTTCGACGGCAACGCGGCGGGAGCACGCCTAGGCTCCGCGCTCGACGGCGGATGCGACGTCAACGCCGATGGAGTTCCCGACGCCGTGCTGGCCGGCGTCGGCTCATCGCTCGGCGGCTCGTCGTCGGGCGAAGTGCGCGTCGTGTCGACGCACGCGCTGCCGCTCGTCGCGAATTCGCATTTGCTGTCGCTGGCGACGCCGACGGCCTTTCCGCTGACGATCGACGCAGGTGCGGCCCACGCCGGCGAGCACTACATGGTGCTCGGCTCGATCGACGGAGCCTTGCCCGGCACGCTGTTGCGCGGTGCCTTCGTGCCCTTGAACCCGGGGCGCTACCTGGACTATGCGCTGCGCTTCGTGCCCGGCGGCGTCATCGCGCACCAGCGTGGAGTGCTCGACTTGGCCGGACGCGCGACCGCGCGCTTCGATCCCTGGCGCAGCGCGAGCGCAGCCGAACTCGTCGGGTACACCTTCCACCACGTCGTCCTCCTGAGCGACGCGGCGGGCGTTCCGACCCTGGTGTCGAACGCGATTCCAGTGACGTTGGTCCCTTGATCCGCTCCTGACGGAGCAAGGGTCCACGTTCGATGTGAGTGCAGCCGGCCCATCTCCTGAGGGTGGGTCGGCTGCTTTTTTTCGCGTTCAGGCGGCGGCGCGTCGTTCGTCGACGAGGAAGTGCTCGATTTCGAGCGCGGGCAAGGGCTTGCTGATCAGGTAGCCCTGGGCCTCGTCGCACTTCATGACGCGCATAAAGGCCAGTTGACCCGGCGTCTCGATGCCCTCGGCCACCACCGTCAAGCCCAGACACTTTCCCATCAAGACGATGGCCGTCACGATCGACGCGTCGTCCTTGTTCGTGGCCACCTCGCGCAAGAAGGACTGGTCGATCTTCAACGCATCGATCGGGAAACGGCGCAGGTACGAGAGCGACGAGTAGCCCGTTCCGAAGTCGTCGATCGACAAGCTGATGCCCAGTTCCTTGAAACGACGCAGCGTCGTCGCCACCGATTCGAAGTTCGACATCAGGCTGGTTTCGGTCAGCTCGAGCTCGAGCCAGCGCGCATCCAGTCCGCTGTGCCCCAAGGCGCGCACGACGGTTTCGAACAGATCGGGTTGACGAAACTGCACCGGCGACAAGTTGACCGAGACCTTGATCGGCGCGAACCCGCGCTCCTGCCAGCGCCGGTTCTGCTCGCACGCTTCGCGCAACACCCACTCGCCGAGCGGCACGATCAAGCCCGTCGCCTCGGCGATCGGGATGAACTTTGCCGGCGACACAAGGCCCAACTCGGGATGCCGCCAACGCACCAGCGCCTCCATGCCGAGCGTTCGACCGCCGGCGATGTCGATGCGCGGTTGGTAGTGCAGCACCAGTTCGTCGCGTTCGATCGCGTGGTGCAGATGCGTCTTGAGCGACATGCGCTCCAAGGCGCGCGCGTTCATCGCCGGAGTGAAGAACTGCAGACCGTTGGTCTCGCGCTGCTTGCTGCAAAACGCAGCAGTTTCCGCGTTCTTCACCAAAACGTCGGCGCAGTTGCCTTCGGCGGGGAAACAGGCGATTCCGACGCTCGAGGCGAGGAACACTTCGCGTCCTGCCACCGTGAACGGTTGTGCGATCAGGTCGATGATGCGCCGCGCGACCTTGGCCGCATCCTCGGTGTGGACGAGGCCTTCGAGCAACAGCGTGAATTCCTCGCCCGCCAGTCGTGCGATGTGATCCTCACCGACGCTCACTCCCCGGCGCGCGACGATGTCGCGTGTGCGCACCGCGTCGCGCAAGCGTTGCGCGACGGCGCACACGAGCTCGTCGGTGTCGGATTGCGACACCAGGCCCGCGATTTCGCGCATCCGATCGAGTTCCACGCACAGCACGCCGACGTTCGCGAGCGTGTCGCGACTGCGCGCAATGCTCGTGTCGAGCGAGCGCAGGAAGTGCGCGCGTGTCGGCAGACCGGTCAATTCGTCGCGTTCGTTGCGCGCGACCTCGCGCGTGCGCGCGCGGCGTTCGAAGGCGCGCAGCAAGTAGCGGACGCGCTGCAGCGCCGTCGCGAGATCGTCCTCGCAGTCGATGAAGTCGACCGCGCCGGCTTCGAAGGCCTTGCTGATCGCCGCTTCGTCTCCACGCGAAACGAGCGCGACGACGAGGCATTTTCCCAGGCGCGCCAAGCTCGTCACCGTGGCCGCGAGCGGCGCCTGTTTGGCGAACGGCGCGTTCAGGTCGAGCAGTACCAAGTCGACGTCGAGCGGAGCTTGCGCAGCGCCGCACAGGTCATGAGTCGCCAAACCGCTCGAACGCAACGCCTTCGCCAAGGCCGACCATGGACCGTCCGCAGCAGCACACACTGCGATCGAATGCGCCAAGCGTTGTTGGTAGTGCGGATTCATGCGGGGACAGGGGAACCCACTTTTCGAATCTGCGACTCGCAGAACTGAACGCAACTCTCGCGCAACCTGCGAGGCCGTGTAGCCTTCGCGCCTCGATGAAGGACGTGCTCGAAATCGTGCGCGCGACGGGCGCGAACGCTGCGCACCTTCGGCCTCTGTGGACCTCGTGGATGGCGGGTGAGGAGCTCGCGCTGAGCTCGCGACGCGGCGCACCACCGCGCGGTCTGATCGAGGTGCTACCGCGACTGCGCGATTCGCTGCACTCTCTCGCGCACGTCATGTCAGAACATCCTTCCGACGACGGTTCGTGCCGTCTGCTCGTGCGCTTGCACGATGGGGCCACGGTCGAGTCGGTGTTGCTCGCGCGCGACGCCCTGTGCATCTCGACGCAAGTCGGCTGCGCGGTGGCTTGCCGTTTCTGCAAGACCGGTGAGAGCGGACTGCTGCGTCAATTGACGGTCGGCGAAATGCTCGCGCAGGTGGCGCTCGGACGCGCGCGTCGTGCCGTGAAGCGCGTCGTGCTGATGGGCATGGGCGAGCCGGCCCACAACCTCGACGCCGTGCTCGAAGTACTGGACTGGCTCGGCGACCACGGCCGTTTCGCGCACAAGAACCTGGTGTTTTCGACGGTCGGCGAGCGACGCGCGTTCGAGCGCCTCGCGCAACACACGGTCAAGCCCGCGCTCGCGCTTTCGTTGCACACGACCAAGCCCGCGTTGCGCGCGGAGCTGCTGCCCAAGGCGCCGCGCATCGAGCCCGCCGAGTTGTTGCTGCTCGCGTGCGACTACGCAGACGCGACCGGCCACCCGCTGCAAGTTCAATGGACCTTGCTGCGCGGCGTGAACGACGGCGACGACGAGATCGAAGCGCTGGCCACACTGCTCGCGGGCCGGCGCGCAATCGTCAACCTGATCCCCTGGAACACGGTCGAGGGCTTCGCCTTCGAGCGACCTGATCCGTTGCGAGCGCGCGACATGGTTCGCGAGTTGAAGGCGCGCGGCGTGCTCGCCACGATTCGCCGCAGCGGCGCTCAAGACGTCGAAGGCGCGTGCGGACAGTTGCGCGCGCGCGCGCGACCGCAACGCTGAGCGCGCTCACCACGCATAGGCCTGCGGTGCCTTGCCGCCGGGGCCGGGCCAGATGACGTCGAGCTTGGCGAGCACTTCGGTCGAGAGCTCGAGCTCCAGCGCATGCTGCACGTCGTCGAGTTGCGCGACCGAACGCGGGCCGACGATCGGCGCCGTCACCGCGTCGTTCGACAACAGCCACGCGAGCGCGACGTGGGCCGGTGATTCACCGAGTTCGCGACACAGCGCTTCGTAGGCCTCGAGCTTCGTGCGGTGCTTCTCGATGCGCTTTTGCAGCGCCTCCTTCGCTCGTCGACCTTCGCGCGCCTGCTGTGCGAGCACGCCGCCGAGCAATCCGCCGCCGAGCGGACTCCACGGCAACACGCCCAGACCGTAGGCCTTCGCCGCCGGCAGCACCTCGAGCTCGACCGTGCGGTTTTCGAGGTGGTAGATCGACTGCTCGCTGACGAGCCCGAGGAAGTTGCGCCGCCGCGCCGCCTCACTCGCCTGCGCGATGTGCCAGCCCGCGAAGTTCGACGAGCCGACGTACACGACCTTGCCCTGCTGCACGAGCAATTCGAAGGCCTGCCAGAGCTCGTCCCACGTCTCTTCCTCGGCGACGTGGTGCATCTGGTAGAGGTCGATGTGCTCGACGCGCAGGCGCTTCAAGCTCGCCTCGCAAGCGCGACGCACGTGCAACGCGCTCAAGCGCGACTCGTTGGGCCACTCCCCCATCTTCCCGTAGACCTTCGTCGCCAAGACGACCTTCTCACGCCGTCCGCCGCCCTGTGCGAACCAGCGCCCGAGGATTTGTTCGGTGACGCCCTCGCCGGTTTTCCATCCGTAGACATCGGCCGTGTCGAAGAAATTGAGACCGAGTTCGAGCGCGCGGTCCATGATCGCGAAGCTCGCCTTTTCGTCGGTTTCCGGCCCGAAATTCATCGTTCCGAGGCACACCCGACTGACCTGCAACGCGGCGCGACCGAGCTGGACGTACTTCATGCGCGCGAGCCTCCGCTACGCACAGGTTGCGCGTCAATGATGGAGCTTCGCGGAGCCCCGCAGCGCGCGCTGCGCACCTAGAATGCCGTCGCCACCGTTCTGGGTTTCGCAAAGCGATCGAGGTGCTTCATGAATCGATGGATCCGGCAGGCAAGCGTGGTTTGTTCTGTGGCGTTCGTGGTCGCGACGGCTCGCGCGCAGTGTCCGACGCGCGCACCTGCGTTCACCGTCGACGGTGCGATCGGCGGCGTCAACGACATGGCGGTCTTCGACGACGGCAGCGGCTCGAAGCTCTATGCCGCCGGCGCCGTCAGTGCCGCGGGAGATGTCGCCGCTCGCGGCGTCGCGCGCTGGGACGGGACTCGTTGGGAAGCAGTCGGCGCCTTGCTTGGTTCGACGACGGGCGCGTCGTCGATCAGCGCTCTCGCCGTCTTCAATGACGGCGCCGGCGCGAAGCTCTACGCGTCCGGGAATTTCACGACGGGAGCCGGCGACGCTGCGGACTATGTCGCGAGTTGGAACGGCAGCGCGTGGACGACGGTCGGCGCAGGCCCCGGAACTGAGGTGTATTCGCTGCGCGTGCTCGACTTCGGCCAAGGTCCGCAACTCGCCGCCGGTGTGTACGCGTGGGGCTCGAGCCCGCTGCGCGTGTGGAACGGTTCGAGTTGGCAGAGCTACAGCGGCGGAGTGTTCGCCGGCCGCGTCATCGGCGCCGAGATGTACAACGGTTCGCTCTACGTCGCAGCCGAGGGCAATTTCAGCAACGGCGTGCTGCGTTGGAACGGCGCCGGCTGGACCGGAATCGGACCGGCGCTCGCCGGCACGATGCGCTCGCTCGTCGTGCTCACCGACGGCACGGGGACGAAGCTGTACTGCGGCACCGACGGCGGACTCCACGTCTGGAACGGCAGCAACTGGAGCTCGCTCGGAACGCCGGTCAACATGTCGATCCTGCGCACGGCGGTGCTCGACACCGGTGGCGGTCCGCGACTGCACGTCTTCGGCTATTGCTTCCAAGGCGGACAGACCTCGGAAAGCGTGTTGCGTTGGACGGGCACCGCCTGGGGACCCGTCGGGATCTCGCAGCCGTCGAATGCCGTGGCGACCTCGTTCGCGAATTACGACAGCGGCAGCGGCTCGTCGCTGTACGTCGGCGGCAACTTCGGTGCGCTGCAAGGCGATCTCGCTCAGGGCGTAGCGCGTTGGGATGGTCAGCATTGGCGCCGACTCGCGGCCGCGCGCGGCGTGCGCGGTCAGGGCTTTAGCCCCGAGGTGCAGAGCTTCGCGAGCTTCACTCCCTTGGGCGCGCAACGTCCGTGGGTCTATGTCGGCGGGAATCTCGCGCTCGCCGGCGACACCGAGGTGCGCAACATCGCGGCGTGGGACGGCGCAAATTGGCACGCGCTCGGCAGTGGCGTCGGCACAACGACACAGCACGTCTCGGCACTGGCCATGTACGACGAACCCGGCGTCGCGCCGCCGGCCTTGTTCGCCGGCGGAGATTTCGTTCAAGCGGGCGGCGTCGGAACGGCCTACCTCGCGCGTTGGAACGGCAACGCCTGGTCGAAGGTTGGTACGTCGCCGCTCGGCGGTCTCGGCGGCGCCTGTCGCGCGTTGATCGTCCACGACGACGGCAGCGGCGCGGGCGAGTGTCTCTACGCGGGCGGCTCGTTCAACCTCGTCAACGGCAACGTCGCGGCGAAGAACGTCGCGCGCTGGAACGGCACGACCTGGCAAGCCCTCGACGCGGGTCTCGACAGTGGCGTGTGGGCCTTCGCGTTGTACGACGACCCGCTCGTCGCGGGGCCGGCGCAGCTCTACGCGGTCGGACAATTCGCTGCGTCGGGCGCGACGCCGATGCAGCGCATCGCGCGCTGGAACGGCGCAACTTGGAATGCGGTCGGCGCGTTTCCGTCGACGGTGACGCAGACGCACCTCGTCGCTTGGAACAGCGGCGCCGGTGACGAGCTGTTCGTCGGTGGGCTCGCCGACGGCAACGTGCGCAG
This sequence comes from uncultured Planctomycetaceae bacterium, assembly GCA_964358875.1. Classification (GTDB taxonomy): domain Bacteria; phylum Planctomycetota; class UBA1135; order UBA1135; genus CAYHRR01. The sequence continues at coordinate 15,698 of CAYHRR010000020.1, forward strand.
TTGGAACGGCACGGCCTGGAGCGCGCTCACGGCTTACGGTGTGCCGCTCGCGGCCTTCGACGACGGGACCGGCGAGCAGCTCTACATCACCGGTGGGCGCTGGGACGGCGCGGCGCTGGCGAGCTTCGCGGGCCTGACGTCAAACGTCGCGGCAACGCTCGACGAAGGCGATGGTGTGCTCGCCTTGTGGTCGGCGAGTTGGGGCAACTACGACGGCACGGCGTGCATCGGCGTCGGCCGCTACGCGGACCCGTGCGGCGTGCTGCGCACCTACTGCACTGCGATGACCAACAGTCAGGGCTGCCTGCCGACGATCGGTTGGAGCGGCGTGCCGAGCGTGAGCACGCTCAACGCGTTTGCGATCAACGCGACGCAGCTCCTCAATCAAGAGAGCGGCTTGTTCTTCTACGGAGTGCATGGCCGCAACGCCGCGCCGTTCTTCGGCGGCACGCTGTGCGTGAAGGCACCGCTCGTGCGCACCGGCTTGCAATCCACCGCCGGCAGTTCCGTCGGCGTCGATTGCAGCGGCGCGCTCGCGCTCGACTTCAACGCGTGGATGCGTGCGGGCAGCGATCCGGGCTTGTTCCCAGGCGTGCGCGTCGAAGGCCAATTCTGGTCGCGCGATCCCGCCGCGCCTTCGACGGTCAACCTCAGCGAAGGCCTCGAGTTCGAAATCCAGCCCTGATTGCGCGGGCGCTGCAGCGAGCGTTCGCCGCGCGACGCACAGAGCTGTGCTGCGAACGACGCTCACTCGGCACAGCGTCGAGCGCGTGCGTCGGGATGAGCGCCTCGCGCAGGTCGATCGCGACGCTGCGCGGCGTGCTCACGCACCGCTGTCGGGTGCCAGTTGCAGGAACGCGCGCGTGACCTGTTCGCGCGGCTGTTCGAGCACTTGCTCCGGCGGTCCGGACTCGACCACGCGGCCTTCGTGAAAGACGTGCACCTTGTTCGCCGCACGCCGTGCGAACGACATCGCGTGTGTGACGACGAGCATCGTCAGTCCGTCCTGCGCGAGATCGGCCATCACCGAAAGCACTTCGCGCGTCATGTGCGGATCGAGCGCGCTCGTCGGTTCGTCGAACAGCATCACGTCGGGCTCCATCGCCAGCG
>CAYHRR010000020.1:16817-17279 GCA_964358875.1 uncultured Planctomycetaceae bacterium
GATCGCCACGCGCTGTTGCTCGCCGCCGGAGAGTCGGCCGGGTCGAGCGTCGGCCTTGTGCGAGAGCCCGACCCGCGCGAGCAGCTTCGACGCGCGTTCGTGCGCACGCGCCTCGTCGAGCCCCGCTACGTGCATCGGCGCCTCCATCACGTTGCGCACGACGGACATGTGCGGGAACAGATGGAACTGCTGGAAGACCATGCCGACGTGCCGGCGGATCTCGCGCTGCATGCGCGCGCGCTCGTCCGCGCCGAGCTCGGCGGTCAGCGTCGCCGCGCCGACACGCACGCTGCCGGCGTCGAGTCGTTCGAGTCCGTTGATGCAGCGCAAGAACGTGCTCTTGCCGCCGCCCGACGGGCCGATGATCGCCGCGACGTCGCCGCGCTCGACGTCGAGCGTGATGCCGCGCAGCACTTCCTGCGCGCCGTGACGCTTGACCAATTCGCGGATGCGGATCACGCG
>CAYHRR010000021.1:0-17271 GCA_964358875.1 uncultured Planctomycetaceae bacterium
CTGGAACAGGTTCATCAAGGACAGCGCCAGCACGGTCGCGATCAACGCGGCGAGGACGAGCGGTTGCCAAAAATCCGGCTGCGCGGCGAGCTCGGCGAGCATCGGCCAACGCAGTTCGTCATCGAGCGCCATGCCGACCGGAATCGTCAACGCCGCGCCGAGCGTGACGACGACGAACGAGGGAAACGTGACCGCCATGGGTGCCACGCGTTTCGTCACGTCGTCGGTGACGAGGATGTGCACGGCGAACACGAGCGCGCAGGCGATCGTCAGCCACTCGGCCGAGCCGAAGGTGACCTGCGGCGGTCCGCCGATGAAGCCCGCGCCGAAGGTGGCGAGCACGACGCCGACGCACAGCGCCGGGTGCGGCAACGTGCGGTGACGCGCCGCGGTCAACAGCGCCGTGAACATCACGTAGAGGCTCGTCAGGAACGCCGACACCGCCGGCGACACGCCCTCGAGCCCGTACATCTGCAACAAGAAGCCGATCGTGAGCGCGAGCCCGACCCACAGGCCGCCGCGCCACGCCGCAGCGTCGAGTTTCGAGCGCACGGCCGGCAGTGCGAACAACACCAGCGCCGCGAGTCCGAAGCGCAGCGTCATGAACAGCCCGATGCCCGCGACCGATCCGTGCGGTCCGAGCACCGTGCCGACGACCTCGACGCATTGCTTCATCCACACGAAGGTCCAACCCCACATCACGGTGACGGCGAGCAAGGCGATCACGGCGCGGGTCGAACGGCGCGGAGCGGTGCGGGGTGCGTTCAAAGCGGCGCGGCAGGGTAGCGGGCTCTGAGCTGCGCGAAAGGCCGTTGCGAGCCGCGTGGAGCCGTTGTCGCGAGCGCGCCGACTTCATGGACCGGTCACAACCGGCGGGCTCGAGGTGGGTGTAGCTTGGGCTCTGTCACGTTCGCTCGCAGACGTATCGTCCGACTTCAAAACGCCGCTGCGGCACAACCCCAACCCTGAGGACCACGATGGCTCACGCCAAGCACCTTGGAATTCGCCGGCCGTTCCGCACGTCCGTTGCGCTGAGACTTGCAGCCTTGCTGGCGGCGACTCCGGCGTGGGCGGCGGGCACGTGGATCGTCGATGACAGCGGCGGGCCGGGCGTCAACTTCACGAGCATCCCGCCGGCGATCGCCGCGGCCTCGGTCGGCGACAAGATCTTCGTGCGCGCGGGGAGCTACGCCGCGTTCACGTTCAACAAGCCGCTCGTCATCCGCGGCGAGCCCGGCGTCAACGTCGCGGGCAACGTCCTGATCGACGGACTCGCGGTGGGAACGAGCAGTGCGCTCTCTTCCTGCTCGCTGTCCACGCTCGTCGTGCAGAACTGCGCCGGCGGCGTGTTGCTCGAAGCGCTCACCTTCTCGTCGGGCGCCAACCCCCTGTCCGAGTTCGTGTTGGTGGACAACTGCGACGACGTGCGCCTGCGCGCCTGCTCGATCCTCGGCGGTGACGATCCGATGGGCGGCTACACGACGGTCATCGCGCTGCGAGTTGCGAATTCGCGGGTCGAGATCGTGAACTCCACGCTGCGCGGCCAAATCGGCGAAGGCTTGTGGGCGTGCGGCTTTCCCGAGGCGGGCGGTACGGGCTTGATGTGCGACTTCGGAAGCCGCGTCCACGTCGCGTTCTCATCGATCCAAGGCGGAGAAGGCGGCGAACTCGAATCCTGCGGTTTCGGCAGCAGCGGCGGAAATGGTGGCGCGGGTGTGCTGGTCGTCGCCGGCGCCGAGGTGATTCTCGCCGGCGACTCCTCGAATCAAATTCACGGCGGCAAAGGCGGGAACGGCTGGCTGTCCAATTGCGCGGGCGGCGGCGCCGGCCACGGCGGCGACGGATTGAAATCGTTCGGCTCGGCGCGCTACTCGGGTGTCACGTTTCTGGGCGGCACGTCGGCATGCGCCTCGAGGGTGGGCGCGGCCATCGCCGTCGCGGGCACCGGTTCCGCTGTTCCGGCGACTCCGAACGATCCGACGCTCGCGCTGCTCGGGTTCGAGCCCGGGCTCAGCTTCAACGTCACGTTGAGCGCGCCGCCGGGGTCCGTTGCGCATCTGTGGGTCGGTCGCACGATGTTCGCGCATCCGAGCGTGGGCATCGTGATCGAACTCCTGACCGCCAAGGCGCGCCTCTATTCGCTCGGAGTCGTGCCGGCGAGCGGTGTCATCACCGCGAACGTGGATTTGCCCCAACTGGCGAGCGGCTTCATTCTCATCGCGCAGGCGGATGCACTGCTGCCTAGCGGCGAAACGCGCCGCACGAATTCGCAGACGATGACGGTTCGCTGACGCGCGAGCCGGCCGTTTGAAACGCACCGACGGCGTCGCGCGCTTCACGAAGCCGCGCGACGCCGATCTCGCGGCGGCGTTGGAGTTCGAGACGATGTGGCGAGCGTTTCGCTCGTGCGGCGCCGCGTGTAGGGGAAATGTCCGAGCGACAAGCGCGTCGCGCGCGGTGTAGGCAACGCTGCGGGTCGTCGGCAGAATGCGCGGCCCCTCGCTTCCGGAAGATCCGGGAGTAGTCCCACACCCAGCAGGTGAGCGCATGATCCCCACGCTCGTCCGCGGTCGACGCAACGCGCGCCTTCTCGCGCTGTTTGTCGGCGCGCTGTTCGCGGCCGATGCCGCAGCGTTGCAACAAGCGGCGCCACGCCCGCAGCTCTACGTCGTCAAGGACGTGCGCCTCGTCGACAAGCCGGACGCGCCGCGCGTTTCGATCGTGCTGCGCGACGGGCGCATCGAAGCTGTGCTCGCGGGCGACGCGCCGCCGCCGCTCGGCGCGCGCGAAGTCGACGGCAAGGGCATGCTCGCGCTGCCGGCCTTCGTCGACGCGTACACGCAAGCAGGTTGCGCGACGCCGACGCCCGAGCCGACGAAGGACAAGCCGCTGGCCGAGATCGCGGACGTGCAGGTCGACATGCGCGATGCGAACCGCAAAGGCATTCAGCCTGCGTTCCGCGCGGCGGAGGTTTTTGCGCTGCCGACCGACAAGTCGAAGCCGTGGCGCGAGAGCGGCTTCGGCGCACTGCTGAGCGCGCCTGCGGGACAACTGCTCGCCGGCACGAGCGCGCTCGCGACGACACGCGACGCGGCGATGCGCGACACGATCCTCGTCGCCGATGTTTTCGCGCACGCGGCGTTCCGCGCCGGCGGTCCCGGCTATCCGTCGACGTTGATGGGCTACTACGCGCAGCTGCGCCAGTTTTTCCTCGACGTGCGCCATCAAGCCGAGCTGCAGGCGCGCTATGCGGCCGGCAAGAGCGGACCGCGGCCGCCGTTCGACGCGGAGCTCGAGGCCGGACTCGCGCTCGCGGGAAAACAACGCCGCGTGATGTGCGAAGCCGACGGCGAGCAGGACATCCGCCGTTGGATTTCCTTCGGCGACGAGCTCGGCATCGACATCGGCATTGTCGGCGGACGCGAGGCCTGGAAGGTCGCGGACGTGCTCAAGGCGCGCGCGATTCCGGTCGTGCTCACCTTGCAATGGGGTGACGAGCCGAAGGATCCGCACGAGAAGGACAAGAAGGCCAAGCCCGACGCACAACCGGATGCGAAGCCCGAGGCCGGCGCCGACAAGCCGCCGAGTGATGCGAGCGCGCCGCCCGAATCGAAGCCGGCCGACGCGAAGCCGGCCGAGCAAAAAGCCGGCGAGCAGAAGTCGGACGACGCGCAGGCCGACGCCAAGAAGGCCGCGGACAAGCAGGCCGACGACAAGAAAAAGTGGGAGTACGAGGAGCCGCTCGGTGTGCGCGAGGACAAGCGTCGCGAGTGGACCGACGGCCGCGATTGCGCGGTCCTGCTCAACAAAGCCGGCGTGCCGTTTTGCTTCGGTTCGGGCTCCGACAACGCCGCGGACCTGTTGAAGAAAGTGCGCACGCTCGTCGAGAACGGTCTGCCGCACGAGGTCGCGCTCGACGCGTTGACCGTCGGCGCCGCGAAGCTCATCGGTGCCGACAAGCACCTCGGCAGCTTGCGCGTCGGAGCCGATGCCTCGCTCGGTCTGTGGAGCGCGAACCCGATGACGAAGGACGCGAAATTGGCCTGGTTGTTCGTCGACGGTTTCGCGAACGAGTTCGAGCTCGATGCCGAGGCGCGCCCCGAAGGCAAGCCCGACGACGGCGTCGACGCGAGCGGGACGTGGGCGATCGAAAGCAAGACCGACCAGGGCTCGCGGCCCGGCACGCTCGAAATCGCGATGACGCCGAACGGCGAAGCGACCGGCACGCTGACCACGAAGACGCAGGGCGGCGACGAGCGCGTGGTCGAGTTGAAGGGCTACGTGATCGGCAAGACGCTGACGCTCGAAGGTTCGTTCACGATGCGCAACAGCGATGTGACCGCGAAGTGGAAGCTCGAACTCGACGGCGACGCGCTCAGCGGCACGTCGACGACCAAAGGTCCGTGGGGCGAGAGCGAGAGCACTGTCAGCGGCTCGCGCAAACCAAAGCATGAAGCGACACAGGTCGACGACGGCGAACGCTGCGATGAGGAGGGCTGAGCCGATGAACTATCGAAATCTGCTGGGAAAAGCCGCCTTCGCCGCGCTCGTCAGCGCTTCGTTCGCGCACGCCGGCGAGCACGCCTTCGAAACCGAAGCGCTGCGCAAGCCCGCGCTGCACACCGGCGGAACCTGCGTGATCCGCAACGTGGTGATCCACTCGGCCATCGCGCCCGAGCAGCGCGGTGACGTCTATGTGAAGGACGGTGACATCGCCGCCATCGGCGTGGTCAACGCGCCCGCGGGCACGTTCGAGCTCGACGGTCGCGGATTGCACCTCGCGCCCGGCGTGATCGATCCGCACTCGCACATGGCGATTTCGAGCGGCGTCAACGAAGGCACGCTGTCGATCACTGCCGACTGCGACATCAGCGACGCGCTCGACAGCAGCGACATTTCGCTGTGGCGTGCGCTCGGCGGCGGCGCGACGACGGCGCGTCTGCTGCACGGTTCGGCGAACACGATCGGCGGTCGCCACGAAGTGATCAAGCTCAAGTACGGCCGCACGGCCGACGAGCTGCGCTTCAAGGGTGCGCCCGAAGGCATCAAGTTCGCGCTCGGCGAGAACGTCAAGCGCTCGAACGGCGGCGGCAACTCTTCGCGTTTTCCGGCGACGCGCATGGGCGTCGAAGCGTTGCTCGAACGCGCCTTCACGCGCGCGCGCGAGTACCGCAAGGAATGGGCCGACTACGCAGCGGCGCAGCAGCGTGGCGAGGATTCCGCGCCGCCGCGCAAGGACGTGCGGCTCGACGTGCTCGTCGGCATTCTCGAGCACCAAGTCGACGTGCACTCGCACTGCTATCGCGCCGACGAAATCGTGATGCTGCTGCGCATCGCCGAGCAGTACGGCTTCCGCATCAAGACGCTGCAGCACGTTCTCGAGGGCTACAAAGTCGCCTTCGAAATCGCCAAGCACGGCGCCGGTCCGTCGACGTTCAGCGATTGGTGGGCCTACAAAATCGAGGCCTACGACGCGGTGCCTTTCAACGCGGCGCTGTGCACGGAAGCGGGCGCGGTGACGTCACTCAACTCTGATTCGGACGAGTTGATTCGGCGCCTGTACGCCGACGCGGGCAAGACGATTCGCTACGGCGGCCTCGATCCCGTCGTCGCGCTGCAACTCGTCACGCTCAATCCGGCCAAGCAACTCGGCATCGACAAGTGGACCGGTTCGATCGAAGTCGGCAAGGACGCGGACCTCGTGCTGCACACCGGCGATCCGTTGTCGAGTTTGTCGCGCGTCGAGTGGACCATGGTCGACGGTGAGCTCGAGTTCACACGTCGCGACGCCTTCGAGCTCGATACGAAGCCCGCGCCGCTGACGCCGGCCGTCGAGCCGCGCACCGACGCCGATCCGAGTTTCGACGTCGCTGCGAAGCCGGCGATCGCCATCGTCGGCGCCACGCTGCATCCGGTGAGCGCGCCCGACATCGAGAACGGCACGATCGTGTTGCAGGGCGGACGCATCGTCGCGCTCGGCCGCGATCTCGCGATTCCCGTCGGCGCGCGCGTCGTCGACGCTGCAGGCAAGCACGTGTGGCCGGGCGTGATCGCGCTCGACACGCAGATCGGCCTGTTCGAGATCGGCTCGGTGCCGGCGACTCTCGACGGCAGCGAAATCGGCGGGAATCAGCCGGATTTGCGCACTTCGGCGTCGCTGTCCGCCGAGTCCGCGCACATCGCGGTGACGCGCTACAACGGCGTGACGCGCACGCAGACGGCGCCGCAAGGCGGCGGGCCGATCCTCGGGCAGTCGTGCGTCATTCGATTGACCGGCAACACTTGGGAGGAGCTGCTCGAGCTCGACCGCGACGCGTTGCACGTCAATTTCCCCGGCACCGCGAACACCGCGAAGGACAAGAAGGAAGGCGACGACGTCAAGGCCTTGAAGAAGCTCTTCGCCGAGGCGCGCGAGTACCAACGCGTCACCGATCTCGTCGCGCAAGGCGCGCCGCCGCGCCAATACGACGCGCGCCTCGAAGCGCTCGCGCCCTACGCGCTCGGGAAGAAGCGCGTCGCGATCCACGCCGACAACGCGCAGACAATTCTGTTCGCGCTGAAGTTCATCGAAGAGGAAAAGCTCGACGCGGTGCTCTACGGCGCGGGCGAAGCATGGAAGGTCGCCGATGCGCTCGCGGCGGCGAAGATCCAAGTCGTCATCGGCGGCACGTTGCTCATTCCAGGTGCGCGCGATCCTTACGACGCGTGCTACGCGAATCCGGCCGTGCTGCACCGCGCGGGCGTTCCGTTCGCGATCAGCTCCGGCAACGACGAGAACCCGCGCAACGTGATGTTCCACGCCGCGATGGCCGCGTCCTTCGGCTTGCCGCACGACGAAGCCGTGCGTTCGGTGACGCTCTACGCCGCGCGCGCGCTCGGCCTCGACAAGGAACTCGGCAGCCTCGCGCGCAACAAGATCGCCGACGTGGTCATCACAGACGGCGACTTGCTCGACACGCGCACGCACGTCGAATACGTCTTCATCGACGGCGTGCAACAGAGCCTCGTCACGCGCCAAACCGAGCTGTACGAGAAGTACCGCGAGCGGCTGCACAAGCTCATGGCGAAGTGACGCGAAGCGCGGTTCGAGTCAACGATGGAACTGACCTACGCGCGCTTCTACCAGATCGCCGACGCACTCCCGCGCTGGGCCTGCCTCGCGATCGCGTCGCGGAGCGCGTCGCGTGTGCCGAGTCGTTTCCTGAGTGAGTCGTTTCAGGCGTGCGAGGAGGATCTCGAGCTAGTTCGTGAAGTTCTCGAACGGAGCGCGCGCGCTGCAGCGATCGGGGCGCACCTCGACGGCGGAGATCTCGTGGAACGCACGGAGAAGACGCTGAAGCGCGCAAAGAAGCGGTTTGCGATCGGCAAGAAGCCGACAATCGCCCAGCGTGCGGCCGTCGTGAACCTCGGGGAGTACTGGGCCCGGTTGCATGAAATTCTCGTCCTGGCCAAGGCGATCGCCGAACCGTTCGACCCACAAGACGTGGCCTTCTCGGGGACGTACTTCGCTCGAGCATGTGCAGAAGGCTCCTCCGCTGGGACCGAACTCATCGTGTACCGAGCGTTGCACGACGACGTTCGTCGACTGCGAGACGCTGCGTATGTCGACGCATGGACGGATGCGACGGCGGTCACGCCCGACGCGTTCGGTGCGATATGGCCGTACGGCGAACCGCCGTGGCCACCGATGCTGCCCTGCCGAGTGGAACTGCGGATGAGCGAGGAGTTCGCGGAGTCGTTCTCGCCGCTCTCCCCTGAATTTCGTCAGGTCGTGTCCGAGCAGCTTGTGCGTGGCCGACCTGCCGATCCGCAGGAACTCGACGTGGCGGCGCTGGGTGCTGCGGCAGAGCGCGAGAGCTTGGCGGATCCGGCATCGAGCGATCCGCCGAACTCGAGCAACGCTCTAGAAGGCCAAGCACCGACGACGCTCGCAGCGCTCCGCAACGACAAGCCGACGGCGCGGTGGCGCGAAGACATGGCGGACGGCGACTCCAACTTCTCAATGGCTGCGTTGCGTGCTGCGGACTCCGCGCTCGACGAGTTCCTGGATGCGCTCGAACAACTGGGCCGGCCGCCGTCCAAGGACTCAGCGCTCGAAGCCGTGAAGCGCGTCGTCGAGCGCTTCAACAAACTCAACCGCCGCCACGGCTCGGTCGTCGAGACGAGCGAGCGCGAAGAACTCTGCGCATTCTTCGACGAAGCGTTGCGCGCCGTCGGAATCGAATTCGACCACGACGTCACCGAGGAATGGCGCGATTGGTGAACTCGAACCCGAGTTACAAACGTCCGCGCTTGGCTTTCGCATCGTTCGTCCGACGCTTCGGAGCGCCGAGCAATTCGTCGAGGTGTTGGAGCGCGTAACTCATCGGCAACACCTCGACTCCACGCACGTGCTCGCGCTTGGTACCGGGGTGCACGAGGAACACACGCGCCATCGGATAGTCGGCGCGGAAGGCGAGGAGCGGCGCGAGGTCCTCGTCGCGCACGCGCTCGGAGCGTTTGACTTCGAAAGCGAGCAGGCCGCGCTCTCCATAGAGCACGAAGTCGACTTCGGCGCCGCCGGCAGTGCGCCAGTAGTGGATCTCGTACCCCAGTTCGAACGCGTCGTTGAGCGCGCGAATGTGCGCCAGGAACAACGTCTCCAACGCGGGGCCGTCGATCTCTCGATCGGTGTCGAGCGGCCCCTTGGGGCGCAGCGCTCGAAACACGCCGACATCGAAGAAGTAGAACTTCGGATGGGCGATCACGCGGCGCTTCGCACGCTTCGCGAACACCGGCAAGCGCACGGCGAGCAGCAGATCCTCGAGCAGCGTGAAGTGACTCTCGACGACCTTCGCATGCACCGCGCATTCGCGAGCGACCGACGCCATGTTGAGAACGGCGCCCTGTGAAAGGCTGGCGGCTTCGAGGAAGCGCGCAAAACCACCGAGCTCGCGCACGAGGCCTTCCTGCTGAACTTCCTCGCGCAGGTACGTTCCGACGTAGTCGCGCAGGTACGCCGCAGGGTCGTCGGTCGTGCAGGCGAACGGCAGCGTGCCGTGACGCAGCGCACGTTCGAGATCGAAGTCGCGACCCAGCTCGGACGCGATCAACGGATGCATGTGCAGCGTGCGCGCGCGGCCCGCGAGCAAGTTGACGCCGCCGCGCCGGAGCTTGCGCGCGCTCGAGCCGGTCATCGCGAAGCGCAGCTTGCGGCTTTCGATCAGTCGGTGGACTTCGTTGAGCAGTTCGGGGACGCGTTGGATTTCGTCGAGAACGACCCAGCCGTCGTAGTCGTCGGGCACGAGGTCGGCGAGGCGATCGGGAGCTGCGGAGAAGCGCTGGTGCGTGCCGGACTGCAGCAGATCGAAGACGAGCGCGTCGGGGAACTTCTGCTTCAGCCAAGCCGTCTTGCCGGTGCCGCGCGGTCCGAACAGGAAGAAGCTTCGTTCAGGAGGCTCTTGCAGTCGCGAGTACATGACTCGGATTTAGCATGCAAAAACGAGTTGGCAACTCGGAATTGCAGGCCTGTGGTTTCGGTTCGCTGCGCGAAGCGGTCGACGGACGAGCGCGCGACGCGAGTGCGCTCCGTAATCTGTCGGCCCCTTGAGCTCGCCCCGCACTTCCGCCGCCCCGCGCGGCGTTCTGTTGACCAACATCGGCTCGCCCGACGCGCCGACGACGGCGGCGGTGCGGCGCTACCTCGCCGAATTCCTCGGCGATCCGGCGGTGATCAAGCTGCCGCGCGCGCTGTGGCTGCCGCTCTTGCACGGCGTGATCTTGCCGTTGCGTGCGCCGAAGAGCGCGAAGCTCTACGCGAGCATTTGGAGCGAGCACGGATCGCCCTTGGTCCACATCTCGAAGCGGCAGCGCGAATTGGTCGCCGCTGAACTCGGCGCCGGCTTTCACGTCGCGCTCGCGATGCGCTACGGCACGCCGAACATCGCCTCGGCCTTGCGCGAACTCGTCGAGGCCGGATGCCGCGAGATCGTGCACGTGCCGATGTTTCCGCAGTACAGCTATGCGACCTCCGGCACGCTCGATGCCGCCGTGCGCGTCGAGTTGAACAAGCTGCGCGAGCCGCCCGAGATGCGCTTGCTGTCGGCCTTCTTCGACGACGTCGGCTATCTCGAAAGCGTGGCGACGCGCGTGCGCGAGGCGACGGCCGACATGCAGGTCGATCACTACGTGTTCAGCCTGCACGGCCTGCCGGTGAGCTCCATCAAGCAAGGCGATCCTTACCTCGCGCACTGCGAGAAGACCGTGCGCGCGCTCGCGAAGGAGCTGCATCTCGAGCCGGAGCAATGGACGCTCGCCTTCCAATCGCGCTTCGGTCGCGAGCCGTGGCTCGAGCCCTACATGCTCGAACTCGTGCCGCGTCTCGCACGGCGCTACGGCCACGTCGTCGTCGTGTGCCCCGGTTTCGCGGCGGACTGCCTCGAAACGCTCGAGGAAGTGAACGTGCAACTCGGCGCGACCTTCCGCGCCGCGGGCGGCGTCGAGTGGCGCGTCGTGCCGTGCCTCAACGAGCATCCGCGTTGGATCCGCGCGCTCGCCGCCTTGATCCGCCGCGCGGCGCGCTGAGCGCCCGCGATCGAGCGACGCGGCTACGATGTGCGCGCTCCGCTCGTCATGCCGACGCGCCGCATGCCACGCACTTTGGAAGGAAGCACCATGAGATTCGCTCGACGCCTTGTGTTGTGCCTGGTGCCGCTCGCCCTGCTCGGCGCGGGCGGCGTGCCGTGCAACTCGCTGCCGCAGCTCGCGGCCTTCGGCAGCGGCAGCGCGGGCTTGCACGGCGTTCCGCTGCTCGCGGGCAACATGCTGCCGGACATCGCCGGCAGCGCCTTTCGCTTCGAAGTGAGCGGTGGCTTCCCCAACGCGCCCGGTGTGCTCGTGTTGTCGCGCCAAGAAGCCGCGACCTGGTCGCCGACCTACCAGACGACGCTGTACACGAGTCCGTGGACCGTGCTTGTTCCGTTTCGTTGCGACAGCACCGGCAGCGCGGTGATCGCGCCGACGCCGACCACGCACCCGATCGCCGATCTGTGCGGGCTCGATTTCGTCGCGCACGCCGTCGCGTTCGATTTCACGGCACCGGGCGGCGGCGCATGGAGCCAAGGGTTGCGCGTGCGCTTCGGCGCGCTGCCGCCCGCGCTGCGCTGAGTTCGACCCAGGACTGGAAGTGCCTCACGTGTTGCTCGAAGAGTCGCCATGAAACGCACTTGTCGATCGTTGTTCGCGGTGCTCGTCGCCGCCGTCGCCTCGTTCGGCGCGAGCTGCGCGACGTGGTACGACCTGCGCTACGTTCCGTCGCCGCTCGAGGTCGAGCTCGCGGACTCGTCCGGCACCGCACTCGCCGGGCGCGCGTTGGTGAGCGTGCTCGGCGTGCGCCGACCGAAGGACGGACAGCCGGCGCGCTTCGAACTCGCGCTGCGACTCGAGAACTTGGGCACAGCGCCGTTCGCGTTGGATCCGACCTCGCTCGAGCTGCTCAGCGCCGATTTGCAGCCGCTCGGAGTCGCGCAGCTCGAGCCCGAAGTCGTGCCGGCGGTCGATCCGGGCGCGACGCAGAACGCTGTGCTGTTCTTCGCAGTCCCAGCCGAGCACTCGCTTCGCGACTACAACGTCGCGGGCCTCAATCTGCGCTTCGCGGTGACTCAAGCCGGCCGGCGCGTGGTCGTCGGAGCGAGCTTCCAGCGCGCGCTGCGACCGGAGTACGGCTACTACGTCGACCCGTTCTACTCAGGCTGGCACGGGTACAGGCACGTCGGGATCGGCGTCGGGCGCTTCTGCGCCTATTGACCAATCGGGCTTGCGGTGCCGCGCGCCCGCGACCCAGTTTCAGAGGCTCGTCAGCAGCAATACGGCCGCCAGGCCGATCCACAGGACGAGTCCGACCGCCCGCTCGCTGCGCGCGGCGTGCTGCAGGTAGCCGTCGACTCCGGTCGAGGAGCGCAGGGGTGCGAGCGTCTGCGCGCCGGAGTCGTTCCAGGGGTTCGTGTTCATCGAGCTCTCTCCTCGTCGGGTGGTAGGCGAGTGCGAGTACGGAGTAACGTGGCGAACAGGGGCGAACATTCGCCGTTTTCACGGGCTTTGCTCGGACGCGGCGCGCTGCGGGCTTGTGCTTCGACGGCGCGCGGCAGCGAAGATTCCCAAGCTCAGGTGGCCGGACGGAGACTCAGGTGGACGACAAACAGCTCGAAATCGCATGCCCGTGTTGCGCGACGAGGATCCTGATCGACCTGCGTACGGGGACGATCCTGCGTTCGCGGCGGCGCGAGGAGCTCGATCCGACCGGCAAGCCGGTGGTCGGCGAGGCGGACTGGACGGACGCGCTCGGGAAAGTGCAGCGCCGCACGGTCGAAGCGCCCTCGAAGCTCGACGACGCGTTGCAGAAGGAGCGCGACAAGCGCTCGCGCCTCGACGACATGTTCAAGCAGGCCAACGACAAGCTGAAGAAGAAGGAAGAGTCGTGAGCGACGCGCAAGCAGCCGGTGGCAAGTGTCGTTGCCGCGTCGCACGCCATTGCGCCGCCCGGTCGAGCGCGGCGGGCCGGGCTCAGCGGTCACGAAGGTCGCTTCGGACGTCCCTTTGTCGCTCGGCTTGCATCGCGAACGCGTGCTGCGCCTCGCGACGAGACGTTCATGACGGGCTGCTAGGTCGCGTGCAGGCGGGGATGCGGTCGTGATCCGATTAGTGTTCGGGTTGTTGCTCTGCGCGCTCCAAGGCGAGCCCGTGTTCGCGCCGGTCGAGGTCACTTCCGCGAACGGCATGTTCGCCGCCGAAGTTCACAAGGCGCTCGGCCAGGAGCGCGTGAAGGACGCCTTGGCGCGTTGGCGCTTGTCGGTGTTCGAACTTCCGCGCGAGGCCCAGGCGGAGCCGCTGTGGTCGTGCGTGTATCCGCACCGGCCGGGCGAGCGCGGCTACGTGCTCGCCGACGACGGGCATGCCTTCGCGGCGCTCGAAACGGAGTTCACCGAGTCGAGGCCGCTCGTGCGCGTTTGGCGCGACGCGGAGTTGCAGGCCGAGCTGACCGCAGACGCCTTGGACATCGCTCGGCGCGAGCTCGCGCCGGCGGCGCCGAAGTCGTGGCTCGGCGCAGGTGCCGCGAGCACGCTGTGGCTCGACACGCAGCGCGGCCCGACCTTGTTCCTCGAACTGAAGCCCGTCGACGGAACGCCGCGCCTGATCGACTTCGAAACCGGCGCGGTCCGCACCTCGCGCGAATTCACGGACGAACTCGTCGTCGCGCCCGCCGCGTCGCTCGCGCTCTTTCCCGGCATGCGCGCTGCCGCAGTGCGCTCATGCAGCGTCGCGCCGATCGCGTACTGGGGCGAGCTCCTGCTCGTCGACATCGCCGGCTCGTTCCCGACGCCGAACTGGTGCTTGATGGGTTTCGAAGCGACGCTCGGCGGCGAGGACGGGCGCGAACTCGTGCTCACGGCATGGAGCGCGCCGCCGACCGCGAACTCCGTGCAACTGCAAGTCATCCAGAACTTCCAGTACGTCGCGCGCGTCAGCGGCTTGGCGCCCGGTCGCTACCGCGTGCGCTGCACGGGCGCGCTCGAGAGTGCGCGTGAGCCGATCACCGTCGAAGTGAAGCCGGCGCGAGCGTTGATCGAGTTGCACCGCACGCGCGGCGAGCCGGCGCTCGACACGACGATCCGCGTGTACGCCAAGGGCGTCGCGATCGAAACGTGGACGCAGCCCGCGCGCGATCCGGCAACGCGCTGCGCCGTGCTGCCGACGGCTTCCAAGGCGCGCGTCGCGGAACTCGCGCGTTCGGCGTGCGCGCCGATGCTCCAGAGCTCGACCTACATCGGCGATCCGATCGTCGAGGCGCTGATCCTCTTCGACGGCGAGCGCATGCAGGAGCGTCGCGGCGTCGAGTCCGAACGCGACGGCGCGCGTCGGGCGTTGATCGAGCTGTTGCTGGCGCTGTTCGAATAACCCGCGAATCCAAGGCCTTTCACGGCGTAGGCGCGGCGGCGCGCGACGCTAACCTGCGCGCCGCAAGAGGAACCCATGACGACGACACTCGACTACAAGATCGAAGGCGACGACTTCCAATACGTGCGCATCGCGCTGCAACCGCGCGAGGCGGTGCGCGCCGAGCCGGGCTCGTTCATGTGGATGGAAACCGGCATCGAGATGGCGACCTCGACCGGCGGCGGCATCTTGTCGGGCCTCAAGCGCATGGTCGGCGGTGAGAGCTTCTTCGTCACCACCTTCACCAACCACGGCGGAAGTCCCGCGACCGTCGGCTTCGCCGCGCCGTACCCCGGCAAGATCGTGACGCTCGAATTGTCGCGCAGCACGGTGTTGTGCCAACGCGACGCGTACCTGTGCTCGACGACAGACACGCAGATTTCCGTCGCCTTCACGCGCAAATTCGGCGCGGGCCTGTTCGGCGGCGAAGGCTTCATCCTCCAGAAGATCGAAGGTCGCGGCACGGCGTTCATGCACGCCAGCGGTTTGGTGATCGAGCGCGATCTCGTGGCGGGGGAGACCTTGCGCGTCGACACCGGCTGCATCGTCGGTTTCGAGGAGCGCGTCGGTTACGACATCCAGATGATCCGCGGCGTGAAGAGCTGGCTCTTCGGCGGCGAGGGCATGTTCTACGCGCTGCTCACCGGCCCGGGGAAAATCTGGCTGCAGACGCTGCCCTTCTCGCGGCTCGCCGGTCGCCTGATGTCGGCCGCCGGCGGCGGGCGCGAACAGAACCTGCGCGGGCCCGATTTCCTCGGCAAATTGCTGCAGGGCGAGTAGCGCGCGCTAGTTCGCGGCGTTCGCTTGGAAGGCCGAGCGCACGTCGGGTCGGTTGAGCACGACGAGCGACCAAATGCCGATCGGCAGGCCGATGACGCAGCAGATGCCGACGCAGCACGGGATCATCGGCAGCACGGACACGGATTGCGCGAGGCCGTGCGAGCGCAGCTTCATCATCTGCACGGCGCCCCAGCAGACGAACGCGCTCAAGGCGAGGTTGACCAAGCCCAGTCCGACTTGCATGCCGACGCCGAAGCCCGTGAACACCGAGGGCAGCGTCTGGCCGGACTGCGACGCGCTGTCGATGAACTGCTGCATGAAGCCCTTGCCGAACATCTGCATGACGAACCCGACGAGCTGCATCAGCACGCTGAGCGCGCCGAAGATCAACAAGCCGAGCGCAGGCGCCTTGACGCGCTGCTCGACGGTCATTTGGGATTCGCTCATGCGATCGTGCGCGCGCGGCGTCACTCCTTCGACTTCACGACCGTCTTGCTGCCGGGGCGCGGCACCGGGGCCTGCTTGTCACCGCCCGTGTAACCAAGTCCCTTGAGCTTGTCGGCGGCGTCCGTGGTGTGGACCTTCGCCGCGTAGTCATTGACGACATTGCTGTAGGAACTGTCGAGAAGCGCGCTGTCCGGCCAAGTCGCGACCGTCGCTTCGAGCATCGCCATGGCCGCGTCCCAGCCCTTCGATTCCTTGAGTTGCTGCGCGAACTTGCTGACGCCCTGTTCGCCGAGCGCGGCGCTGTGGGTCGTCAGTAGTTCCTTGGCGAGCTCGATCGCGCGCTTGTCGCCGGAACCGGCGAGCGCCTGGATGTGGCCTTTCTTGGCCTGCAGCCACAGGGCGTCGGTGGGCTTGAGCGTCGCCAAGCTCGCCTCGAAAGCCGCCGCCGCCGCCGCGAACTCCTTATTGGCGAGCCGCTCGTGCGGATTCGCTGCTTCGTCGCCGCCGCAGGAGGGCAGCAGCAGGGCCAGGCTGAGGGTCGACACCAGGAACGGGACATAGAGGAGGCGTTTCGAGTGGGTCATGGCGCCGAGATCCTACCCCGATCTCGGGCAGCATGCCGAGCGGCGAGCGCGCCGGAATTCGGCTTCAAGTCGTTGCATGGCAACGGGTAGACGGCGCGGGCGCGGGCGCTCCGCCACATTTGCGGCTCCAATCGCACTCCAATCACACTCCGATCGGAGTACCCTTCCGCGCCTTCGATCCGACACGCCGGGCTGTCCGTCGCGTCGGGTCGTTCGTTCAGCCCAAGCACCTCCACCGCCGAAACGCCGCCGTGCGCGAGAGCAAAGTCACCGTCAAGATCCCCCGGCCGCTGTACCGCAAGGTCCAGCAGGTGGTCGACGGCTCCGGCTTCAACTCGCCGACCGACTTCATCGTCTACGTGCTGCGCGACGTGCTCGGTGAGCATGAGAAGGCGCAGGTCAAGGAGCAGTACTCCGAGGCCGAGCTCGAAGACGTCAAGCGCAAGCTGAAGAACCTCGGATACCTCTGATCCCTTCCGCACCACGATCCATGACCACGTCCACAGTCGCTCAGATTTCCCCCGTCCACGGCGGTCTCTCCAAGCCCGTCAACAAGATCGAACCGCGCGAGCGCGTCAATTTCCCGGCCTGGCGCAAGCTGCCGGCGATCGACATCAACGACAACGACCGCACGTCGCTGTACCGCATCGCCGACGGCACGCTGTCGCCGCTGACTGGCCCGATGTCGCAGGCCGACTACAAGAGCTCGCTCGAGCACCTGTGGATCGAGCGCGACGGCCAGAAGTGGGCCTGGTCGATTCCGATCGTGCTGCCCGTCACCGACGAAGAAGCGGCGAAGTGCGTCGCCGGCCAAGAGATCGCGCTCGTCTTCCAGGGCGAGGTCTTCGGCAAGCTGCGCGTGAAGGACGTCTTCGCTTGGGACAAGACCGAGTTCGTCGCCAAGGTCTACGGCACGCCGCGCATCGATCACCCGGGCGCGCGCCTGTGGCTCGGCGACGCGCGCACCAAGTGCGTCGGCGGCGAGATCACGCTCGCCAGCGCGGTCGACACGCGGCCCTTCGCCAAGCGCGTGCTCGCACCGCTCCAAACGCGCGGTCTGATCGAGCGCAAGGGCTACGAACTGACGGTCGCCTTCCAGACGCGCAACCCGCTGCACCGCGCGCACGAGTACGCGCTCGTGTTCGGCGCGGAGAAGCTGCTCAAGGAGTCCGGCAAGAAGGTCGGCGTGATCCTCAATCCGCTCGTCGGTCAGCTGAAAGGCGACGACGTGCCCGCCGACGTCCGCATGCAGACCTATGAAGCCCTCGTCGAAGGCCGCTTCCTCGGCATCGGCGACATGGACGAGTCGCTGTGGAAGTCGAAGGCGCAAAACCTCAACGATCAGCTCGAGCTGATCGGCCTCGACATGCGCATGTACTACGGCGGCCCGCGCGAAGCCGTGATGCATTCGATCTACCGCCAGAACTTGGGCTTCACGCACTTCATCATCGGCCGCAAGCACGCCGACGCGCCCTACGACGACAAGACC
>CAYHRR010000022.1:0-17114 GCA_964358875.1 uncultured Planctomycetaceae bacterium
GACCGGTCCCTTCGGCGGCAGTTTGCTCGGGCGGCACTTGAAGATCGAAGCGCGTGTCGCCGCGGGCCGTTGGCTCGCCACACTCGGCGCGACGGCGATGATGGATGTCAGCGACGGGCTCGCGCTCGATGTTTGGCGACTCGCGCGCGCGTCCGAGGTCGCGATCGACATCGGCCATGTGCCGATCCATCGCGACGCTCGCCGTGCGGCGCGCGCCAGCGGGCGAAGCGCGTTGCAGCACGCGTTGTACGACGGCGAAGACCACGAGTTGATCGCGACGCTTCCGCAGAGCGCCGTGTTGCGCGCGCTGCGCGAAGCCCCGCGCCACTGCAGAGATTTCGCGCTGCTGGGAAACGTTCGCCGCGGCGCGGGCCTGCGCGTGCCGCGCGACGAAGCGAGCGACGCGCTCGTGCCGTATCGCGGCGCGGGAGGTTGGCTGCATGGCGCGTGAACGTGCCGTGCGACGCTTCGCGAGCGAGTCGGCCGAGGCGACCGAAGCGCTCGGCGAAGCCCTGGCGAGCCTGCTCGGCGCAGGCGACGTCGTCGCTTTGCACGGCGAACTCGGCGCCGGGAAGACCTGCTTCGTGCGCGGACTGGCGCGCGGTTTGGGCGTCGAGGTGCCGGTGGCGAGTCCGACCTTCACGCTGATGCACACCTACGTCGGGCGCGTGCCCATGTACCACCTCGACGCGTGGATGCAGGCGCGCGGCGAGGCCTTTCTCGCCGATGGGGGAGCGGAGTGGCTCCGTGCGAACGGTGTCGCGGCGATCGAGTGGGCCGAGCGCGTCGCGGACTGGTTGCCGGAAGCGCGCTTCGAGGTCCGTCTCGGTCACGTCGGGGTCGAGCAGCGCTCGATCGAAGTCGAAGGCCTGGGCGCGTGCGGCGAGCGCGTCGCTCGGTTGGCCGTTCCGTCGAGCCTGCGCGAACTCGCAGCGCACGCGGATTCCGGACCGTCGACGTGAACCCTTTCGTGCGCGGCGCGTTGGAGTACGGCCTTTGAAGGGGAATTGGGACGCCGGCCGCGATCCGCTCGTCGCGTTGCGCCGCGGTGACCCGCTGCTCTTCGAGGAATTCGTCCGCACCGAAATCGGCACGTTCTTGCGCTTCTTCCGGCGGCTCGGCGCCGCACGGCAGGAGGCCGAGGACTTGACCCAGGAAGTTCTCCTGAAGCTGTACACGTCCGCTCCGACCTACGAGCCCCGCGCGCGCTTCGCGAGCTACACGCTGCGCGTCGCGCGCAACGCGTGGATCGACCGGCGCCGTCGGCGCGCCGTGCGTGAAGGCGAGCCGTCACTCGACGAAGCGAGCGGCGGCGGCACGTGGGACGGACCGTTGCTCGAACGGCTGGCCGCGCGTGGCAGCGACGCCGTCGCCGAGTTGTCGGAGGCCGAAGATCGTCGCCGCTTGTCCGAGGCCATCGAAGCGCTGCCGCCCTTGCACGCGGCGGTCTTCGAACTCGCGGTGATCCAAGGCTTGCCATACGCCGACATCGCCTCGGCACTGGAGATTCCAGAAGGCACGGTGAAGTCGCGCGTGTTCCATGCTCTGCGCAAACTTCGTGCGGCGCTCGAGAACGAAGGTGACGCGTGAGCAGCGCACACCGCCATTTCGACGACGCTGAGTTGCTCCAGGCGGCGCTCGATCCTGCGGCGGGCAAGTTGCGCGACAGTGTGGATGCGTGCCCGCAGTGCGCAGCGCGACGGAGGGGCTTCGAACGCATCGCCGAGCGCCTTCGGATGGTGGAGCAAGACGAGAGCGCGCCCGCCTTGGTCGAGCGCGTGCTGGCGGCGACGACTCGCGCCGTACCTGCGCGAGCGCATGGTTCGAGACGTTGGCACGAGCGACTGCGGACCTCGACGGCTTGGCGCCGTGTGGCGGCACTCGTCGTCGCGTCCTTCATCCTGCTGCCCGCGCTCGCTTGGTACGTGCTGCGCACTGCGGACTCCGGCGAACGAGCGCAAGCGGCGCTCGAACCGTCCGGCGCTGCGGGACACGTCGACGACACGACGACAGCGGCTGTGTCGCCGAGTGCTGCCGATGCCGGCGTGCGCGAGGACGTTGCGCCGCCCGCCGACGCTACGCCGGTCGAGCCGGAACTCGCCGTGCGCCGCGCCGAAGCCGCCGTGCTGCGTGCGACTTGCCTCGGCACCCTCGCGGTCGGCGAGGCACCGAGCGAGGAACTTGCGCACCTGTTGTGGGCGCGCGCGCGGCAGTTGCATGGCGACGACTTCGATGTCGAAACGTCGCGCATGACGGTCGACGCCTATGCCGGCGAACGTCAGAGCGCGCTGGCCTTGGAACTGCTGCTCGATCAATGGGCGTTGACCGAGCAACGACCTGCGCTCGTCGACGCGCACACAGCGGCGTTGCTCGAACGGCAACGCAACCTGGAGATTTCGCTGCTCGCGCTCGAGCGAGCGGAGCGTTATGGCGCGCTGACGGAACGACGCGTTCGCGCACTACGTTCGCGCGAATCCGCACTGCGCGGCGTCGAGGGTGCGCTCGTTCGCGGCCTTGGCGCCCCGCTCGACGCGCCGTGGCGCGCGGCGTTGGCGGCCGCACTCGACGAACATCCGGTCGATCCGCAAGGCGTGATCAACGCGTGGATCGTCGGCTGCAAATAGCGCGGAACGTCTTTTGCCGAGCAGCGACGCGCGCGCCGTGGCTCGCGCCGTGCACAGCCGCTAGGCTCTCGCGCCCATGTTTGCGCCGCTCCTCGCCATTCTTTTCGTGTCGCCCACCGCAGTGCTCCGAGCTCAGGCCCCGACAGCGGATGTTCGGCCGCTCGAACTGTCGCTGGCCGACGCCGTCGCGACGGCCCTCGAGAACGACCTTTCGCTGAAGATCGAACAGGTGTCGAGCGAGATTTCGCGCTACACGTTCAACAGCAGTTGGGGCGCCTTCGATCCGCTGCTGCGCGCATCGGCCTCCTTCGAGGATTCCAAGCAGGAGATCAACCAGCCCTACATCCCGGTGCCGTCGATCGACTCGAAGTCGACGGTGTTCTCGACCGGCGTGAACTACCCGTTGACCACCGGCGGCGCGTTCGACCTGTCGTTCATGCAGAGCGCGTCGGACACGACCTTCGCGAACATCAACCCGTCGTTCTCGGACACGCTGGCGCTCAGTTTCACGCAGCCCTTGTTGCGCGGCGCGGGCTCGGATTACCGCACGTCGTTGCAGCGCGAGAACGAACTGCGCATGCACAAGCAGGACGAGCGCGTGCGTCAGGCGCGGCAAGACCTGAACCAACGCGTCGCCGACGCCTACTGGGATCTCGTCGCCTCGCTCGAACAGTTGGCGGTCGCCGATGAGACCTTGACGCTCGGCCGCGAACAACTCGATCAGAACCGCAGGCGCTTGAACGCCGGTGTCGGCACCGAAGTCGAAGTCCTGCAAGCCGACACGAACGTGGCGCAGCGCATCGAACAGCGCTTGTTGCGCGAAGTGGCCGTCAAGAATGCGGCCGACAAATTGAAGGGGCTGATGTATCCCGGCACCGACGCCGCCAAGTGGGAGCTCGAACTCGCGCCGAGCACCGCCTTGCCGGAGTGCGACGCGTCTCAGATTCCAGGCTGGGGCGAGGCGCTGGTGACGGCGCTCGCGCAGCGCACCGAGTTGAAGCAGCAGTTGCTCGAGATCGACGCGGTCGAACAACAGCTCGTGCGCGCGAGTTCGGAGCGCAGTGCAGCGCTCGATTTCGTGCTTTCGACGCGCTCGGGTTCGCTCGAGGGCAGCGAGGGGCAAGCTTTCGTGTCCGCCACGTCGTGGGATTTTCCGACGCATGCCGCGTCGCTGTCCTTCAGCATGCCGATCGGCAATCGCTCGGCCTTGTGGGCCGAAAAATCGGCGCGCGCGGCGATCCGCGCGGCGCGCCTGGTCTACGACCAACTCGAATCGCAGATCGTCGAAGAAGTGCGCTCGGCGGTTCGGGCGAATCAATATTCGGTCGAGGCGGTGCGCGCGGCGCAGGCCAGCAGCGAATTGGCGCGTCGCCAGCTCGCGGCCGAGCAAGCGCGCTACCGCGAAGGTCTATCGACGAATTTCCAAGTTCTGCAGTTCCAACAGCAGCTCGCCGAGTCGCTGTATTCGTTGACCTTCGCGCGCACGAATCTCGCGAAGTCGATGAGCGCCTTGCGACGCGCGCAGGGCGTGCTCGGCGATTCGGAGCGCTGAGCGTGCACTTCGCACGCCGCTCGGCAGCATTGCCGCAAGCTCGTTCTGTGTGCGCAGCGCTGCGCGTGCCGAGCAGCGCGGCCTTGATCGCGTGCGCCGCCCTTGCAGGTTTCCTTTCGAGTGCTTGCGGCGACGAGCCGAGCGCGCCGTCACTCACCGCGCACGCCGCGCGTCCCGCGCAGAAGGACGACCCGCGCGTTGCCTATTTGCTTGCGCCTGGAGCGCGCAACGGTCCGTACGACGTCGACACTTCCGATCCGCTGCCGATCCTGGTCGAGAACTTGCTCCACGGTCAGCGCGATCCGTTGCGCCGCGCGCGCGAGCAGCTCGGCTCGATGGGCGCCGAAGGCCTGCGCGCGATGCAGCGCGTCGTCGACACCTACTTCGATCACCCCGACGGTTTTGCGCACTTGCGCAACGCGATCGACGTCGTGCACCGCAGCAACGATCCCGCCGCGCGCGCCCTGTGTTTGCAGGTGATGACGCACAAGGACGACGCGATCGCGTTCTTGGCGTTGGAGGCGTTGCAGAAACACGGCAAGCCCGAGGACTACGACGCCGCCATGGCGCTGTTCGAGCGCATCGACCCGGAGTTTCGCGTCAAAGCCGCACTCGCGCTGCACTCGATCGACCCGGCACGCGCGGAGACGATGTACCTCGATTGGATCGAGGCCGGGCGTTACGACGCCATTTGGGACGACCTCGGCACGCGCGTCGCATCGGCGACCGACGCACGTGTCGTGGCGCGCTGCTCGCAGGCCTGGCCGAAGCTCAAGCCGCGCCTGCAACCGTTGTTCGCAGCACCTTGTGCGCGCGCGGGCGATCCGGGCGCGCTCGAGTTCTTGCACGCCCAAGCGAATTCAGCGGAGCGTTGGCAGCGCGAGCTCGCGGTCATGGCTTTCGTGTGCGCCGGCTTGGAGGACGACGTGGCGCGCAGCGTGCGCGACGATCCGGATGCGAGCGTGCGCAAGCGCGCCGTGCTCGCCTTGTCGATGAACGACCTTGCACCGCGACACACGGCCGAGTTGCGCGGCGCGCTGAACGCCGGCGACGTGGAACTCTCCGATGTCGCTCTGCAGGCTTTGACGCGCATCGGCGATGCCGGCGCGCTCGATGCGGCGATCGCGATGTTGGAGCAGCCCGATCCGCAGACCGTGGCGCGCGGCATGGCGGCGTTGACGGATGCGATGCAGCACGACACGGCTCTGGCGCAACGTGTTTTCGACGTGCTCGTGCGGCGCTATCAACCCGAGGCGCACCTCGAGTTGGCTCACAAACTCCAGTACTTGAAGGCGATCGCGCAGGTGCCGCTCGGCGCGGCGACCGAACTGCTCTACGAGTTGTCGACGTCGTCGGAGGGCGAGATCTCCGGCATGCCGGCAGCGCGTTGGCTGCTGCAGGAAGCGGGCAACACCTGCGAGGCCGGCCAGCGCGTGCTGCGCGAAATGCTGGGGGTGCAAAGCGATCCTGCGCGACGCCTCGATCTGATCGAGGCTGTGTGCGTTCGCGGCGGTCCGTTCGCGTTGCAGGCGATGCTCGAAGTGCTCGAAGATCCCGCGACCGGTCCCTACGAGCTTGTGTTCGCCGCGGAACGCGCCTCGATTCTCGGACGCGTCGAACAAGTGGCGCCGGTGTTGAAGCGCGTCGCGCTGCGTGTCACGCAACCGGATGTGCGCACAGCGCTGCAGAGTTTCCTGTGGGCCAACTACCCGGGCCCGCGCTGAGCGCGAAGCGCGCTCACTTCGGATCGAAGGCGCGCCAGGCCGAAGTGTCGGCTACGTCGGTCGGGCGCGCGTCGAGTCCGCTGAAGCGTCCGTCGGCGTTGACGTGGCCCAGCAGTGCGTGCGCCGGCGTCCAAGCAAAGGCCGCTTGGCCGGTGCTGCGGTATTCCCAAGGCCAAGCGCGCAACGACGCACCGACTTGCTGCGCTGCGGATTCGTCGAGCCATTCGAACAAGTAGCCGTGACGTCGCAGGAGGCGTCCGCCGTCGACGAACTCGACATCGTCGAGCTGCGCTTCGATGGATTTGTCGTGCGCCAACAAGGCGCGCACGTCGCCGCGCTCGGCTGCGTTCACGGTGCCGTCGCACAAGCGCCCCAAGCGCGCGATCAAGTGCGCAGCGTCGCTCTCGTTCTCGCGCAACGCGAAATCGTGCAAGCGCGGCAACGAGACGACGAACACGACGAGCCCGACGGCAACGACGACGCCGACATCGAAGATGCTCAAGGCGCCCGACAGCGCAGTGACGCGCGGCTTGCGAGGGATCAGCACGCGGCGGATTCTGCGCAGCGCTCTGCTAGGCTTCAAGCGCGATGCGACGACCGTCGATGCAATCATTGGCGCCCGAGTACGCGGAGCCGGCGCGCAAGATCGCGAGCACTCTGCGCGCGGCCGGTCACGTCGCGTGGCTCGTCGGCGGCGCGGTGCGCGACCTCGCGCTCGAGCACCCGGTCAAAGACGTCGACATCGCAACCGACGCCTTGCCCGACGACGTCGAGCGCTTGTTCACGCACACCAAGGGCGTCGGGCGCGCGTTCGGGACGATGCTTGTCGTGGTCGACGGCGCGCCGGCCCAGGTGACGACCTTCCGCAGCGAGGCCGGTTACAGCGACTCGCGCCGCCCCGATCGCGTCGCCTTCGGACGTTCGGCCGAGGAGGACGCACGCCGGCGCGACTTCACCTGCAACGCGCTGTTCCTCGATCCGCTCGACGACACCCTGCTCGATCCGACCGGCGGACTCGACGACCTGCGCGCGCGCCGCCTGCGCTGCGTCGGGGACGCCCGTGAACGCTTCGCCGAAGACGGGCTGCGCTTGGTGCGAATGGCGCGTTTCGCGGCCGCTTTCGAGCTCCAACCCGATGACGAGACGCTCGCCGGTGCGCGTGCGCGCGCCGGGTCCATCGTCGGGGTCAGCGGCGAGCGCTTGCTCGGGGAGTTGGAGACGATCTTCTCGCGCCGGCGCGCGCACACGGCCTTTCGCCTGCTGGAGTCGGTGGGCGTGCTCGAGCGCGCTTTGCCCGGCCAAATCGCGTTGCACCCGCCCCTGCGCTCGACGGCCGGCGTGAACGAGCTGCGCTGGCGCGCGCTCGAGCGGCTCGACGCGCCGGTCGGCATCGTGCGTGGCTTCGCCGTGCTGTTCGACGCCACTCACGGTCGCGGCGCGTCGAAGTCCGACGCCGGTTCGGCGGTCCTCGAGAAGCTCAAGCCCTCGAACGAGGTGCGCGCCGCCCTGCGCGACATCTCGGCCATGGTCGCAGCACTGCGCGCTCTCGCGGCGTTGCCGCAGCCGCGCCGCTCGGACCTGATCCGTGCCCGGCGCAACGCGCGCTTCGCCGACGCCTTGGCGATCGCGTGTGCGTGGGACGACGCTTCGGACAAGGACGCGGGCGTACTGCGGCGCATCGCAGCGAGCTGCGCCGAGTTCAGCGCGGCAGACTTGCGTCCGCAGCCCTGGATCACGTCGCGCGAGCTCGAAGAGTGCGGCGTGCCGCGCGGTCCGCGCTGGGGCGAGTTGTTGCACGAGGCCGAGACGTTGCAGTTGGATGCGGCGCTCGAGGGCCGCGACGCGGCGTTGCTCTGGCTCGCCGCACGTGCCGGCAAGTCAGGTGGGCGGGAACGCGCGCCGTAGCGCGACCGCCACCGGGAATCCGGCCAGGATGGCCGCGGCGACGATCCAACCGAGCGCGCCCGGAATGCGCGCGGCGACGACGCAGATCGCTGTGAACAGCAACAAGCGCCGCAAGGCCATGCCGGTGGCGCGGCCTGCGTCCGCGCGCGTCCAAACGCGCGTGTTCCAAACGCAGCGCGCGAGTCCGAAAGCGGCCGCGAGCGCGAGCGCGAGTGCCCACGGGACCGGCGCGCTGAAGCCGCTGCCGTTTCCGGCGACGAAGGCGGGTGCGCACAACAACAGTGCGGCGAGTGCGAGCACGTAGCGCGGCTCGGTGCCGATCGAAGCGTCGTCCGCGACGTCTTCGAGCCGCGCCACGCGCGAGACGGCGCACACGTAGCTCGCGTACAGGGCCATCAGCAGGGCTGCGTTCGGCGGAGTCACGCCGAGCGGATCTGCGGCCAGTGCGCCGCTCATCAACAGGCCGAAGCCCAAGTTCGCCGCGCGGCAGGCTCCCAGCAGCAGGGGGCCGAGCCACGCTCCGCGCCCGAAAAAATCGTAGGACACCACCAACGTCGCCAGTCCCGTCATCCAGGCGGCGGCGCGCCATGAAATCAGCGCGGCGAGCAGCAGCGCTGTCGCGACGAGCGCGATGCCGACCCACTGTGCCGCGCGCGGCTCGATACGGCCGGACGGGAGGGGACGCTCGGGCCGAGTGCGCGCGTCGTGCTCGCGATCGGCGTAATCGTTGAGCACCATGCCGCCGTGATAGACGGCGAGCGAAGACGCGATCGCCAGCCACGGCGTTGCGCCGGAGGGGAAGCCCGCGTAACCGATCGCCAATCCCGCGGCGACGTCGGCCGCAGCGGACGGCGCGAGCGAAACGCGCGCGAGTCGTCCCCAGTCGAGCAGGCTCACAACAACCAGCGATTGACGTCGTTGAAGGTGACGTAGATCACCAAGGTCAGGATCAACACGAGCCCGACGATCTGGCTGTAGCCGAACACGCGCTCGCTGACCGGCGAGCCCTTGACCTTCTCGATGATCAAGAAGAACAGATGCCCGCCGTCGAGCAGCGGCACCGGCAACACATTGATGAAGGCGAGGTTCACGCTGAGCATGCACAGGAAGAAAATCAGCTTGGCCAGGCCCATTTCGGCGAACGTGTACGACGCGACGCCGATCGAGATGATGCCGCCCATGTTCTTGCTCGAGACCTGGCCGAGCAGCATGCGCTTGATCGTCAACCAGGTGTCCGTGGCGAACTTCCAGGTGCCTTGGACGCCGACTTGGATCGCCTCGCCGACGGATTTCGCGCGGTAGGTGTAGAGCGCTTCGCGCGGCGCGAGGCCGTAGGCCGCTTCCATGAAGGGCGCCGGAGTCGCGCTCAGTTCGAGTTGCTCGACGCTGCCGTCGGCGCGTTCGCGCGCGATGCGCAGTTGCACGGAGCGTTGCTCGCGCCCGGCTTCGCTCGTGATGCGCATGAAATCCTCGCGCCAATTCTTGACGTCGACGCCGTTGGCGCTGAGCAGCACGTCGCCGTCCTGCACCAAGCCGGCGACGACCGCGTTGGTGCCGAGCACGAGCTCGATGCGCGACTTGTCCGGGCCGAGCGCGACATCGGAGGCGAGTTTCAGCGCGCGCTTGCGATCGAGGGCTGCGCCATGCAGCTCGACTTGCGCGCCGGCGCGCACGACGGTGACCGCGAGTGTTTCGGAATCCGCGACGAGCGCGAGTTCGAGATCGCGCTGGCGCAGCACGCGGCGACCGTTGACACGCACGATGCGATCGCCGCTGCGCAGGTCGAGTGCGGCGAGGTCCGGATTCGCGCGCGTCGCGGCGACGACGTTGAGAGCTTGGAGCACGCCCAAACGCGGTTCTTCGGGATGTTCGCGCAGTTTCGGCGTGATCGTGAGCGAACGCTCGACGGCATCCGGTCCGCGCACGCGCAAGCGCAACGGCGCGCCGCTCGCGACGGCCATGCTCAAGCGCGCGTCGAGGCTGAGTTCGGGCAACGCGCTCACGACATCGACCAGCACGTCGTCGTCGCGCAGTCCCGCGCTCGCGGCAGCGGAACCTGCGGCGACCTGCAGCGGCTTGGTGTAGTCGACGCCCGGCCCGACACCGACCATGTAGATGCCGATCTCCTCGTTTTCCGTGGGCACCATCTCGATGATCCGCGGCGCGGACTCGCCCGGAATTTGCAGGAGCATGCGCGTGCGTTCGGGATTGCCGAGCGCGACCTCGTGCGCGATGTATTCGAAGCCGATGACGGGCTTGTCGTTGACGGCGAGCACGCGCATGCCCGGTTCGACACCCGCTTGCCACGCCGGTCCGCCGGGAACGACGACGCCGATCACCGTGTCGTCGAAGGGCACGCCGTAGAACAGCACCAGCGGCAACACGACGATGCCGAAGGCCATGTTCATCAACACGCCGCCGGAATAGATGAGGAAGCGTTGGCCGACGGATTTGGCGCGCAGTTCATAGGGTCGCGGCGCGCCGTCGTGCTCGGCCGGATCTTCGCCGGCCATGCGACAAAACCCGCCGATCGGCAGGAGCGCGAGCTGGTACAGCGTGTCTCCGCGGCGCCAGCCGAAGAGCTTGGGACCGAAGCCGAGGCTGAAGGTCTCGACGCGCACCTTGCACAGGCGCGCGGCGATGAAGTGGCCCAGTTCGTGCACGAAGATCACCAGGCCGATGCCCAGGACCATGTAGATCGAGCGAGAGATCGAGTCGAAGTCCATCGTGCGTTGTCTAGGCCCTGTCGGCGTGAGTTCGAGGCGCGGCGAGGTCGGCGATCGCGGCGTGCGCGAGTT
Source organism: uncultured Planctomycetaceae bacterium (assembly GCA_964358875.1). Lineage (GTDB taxonomy): Bacteria > Planctomycetota > UBA1135 > UBA1135 > CAYHRR01. The sequence goes on from CAYHRR010000022.1 coordinate 10,604, forward strand.
CGCGCGCGCGCCGGTCGGATTCCAGGAGTTGTTCGATCGAACCGTCGAGCCCGGGACGGCGCTCCAAGACGCGGCGGTTGACGTGCGTGATGTCGGTGAAGGCGAGGCGTCCTTCGAGGAAGGCCTCGACGGCGACTTCATCGGCGGCGTTGAGCGCTGCGCCGGAGTCCGAGCCCAGCGCGACGCAGCGATAGCCGAGTTCGAGCGCCGGGAACAGCTCGCGGTCGACGTCTTCGAAGGTCAGGCGGCTGAACTGCTGCACGTCGAAACCCACGAGCGACGACGGTGCTCGTTCCGGAAAGTGCAGGCAGTAGTGCAAGGGCCCGCGCATGTCCGGCGGACCCATCTGCGCGAGCACCGAACCGTCGATGAACTCGACCATCGAATGCACGATCGACTGGCGGTGGATCGCGACATGGATCTTCTCGGCGGGCAAGCCGAAGAGGTGGTGCACCTCGATCACTTCGAGGGCTTTGTTCATCAACGTGGCCGAGCCGATGCTGATGCGCTTGCCCATCGACCAAGTGGGATGGCGCAGCGCCGTTTCCGGCGTGACCGCAGCGAGCTGAGCCGGGCGCAGATCGCGCAGCGGACCGCCGCTGGCGGTCAGGATCACGCGCCGCACGGAGCCGATGCGTTCGGCGCGCAGGCATTGGAAGATCGCGCACAGTTCGCTGTCGACCGGCAGGATCGCGCCGCCGGAGCGCTGGGCGAGCTGCATCAATTCGCGGCCGGCGACGACCAGCGATTCCTTGTTGGCCAGCGCGAGTTGCTTGCCGCGCGCGAGCACGCAACGCGAGGCGCTCAAGCCGCGCGCGCCGACGATGCCGTGCACGGCGATGTCGTAGTCCGCTTGCTCGCACAACGCTTCGAGCGCACCGACGCCGCCGAGCACGCGCGTCGAGGCGGGAACGGCGCGCTGCAACTCGGCGGCTGCTTCGGGGTCAGCGACGGCGATCCAGCGCGGCGCAAACTCGCGCGCCTGGGTGAGCAACACCTTCCAGGAAGTGCCGGCGGCCAAGCCCTCGATCCGAAAGCGCCCGGGCGAGGCGCGCACGACGTCGAGGGTCTGAGTTCCGATCGAGCCTGTACTGCCGAGGACGAGCAACGAGCGCATGTACGGGCCTGGGGTACACCGTGGTCGATTGCGGGATCGAGGCCGGAACGGCTCGATTGCCGCGACTCGCGGTGCGGCGTAAGTTTAGGCCCTCGTCCGAGGCGGGGGAACAGTGCGCGGCGCTCCGCGCGCGACTCGCGCCGCTCCCAACCCCGCGCCGCCTCACGATTCCACGTGTCGAGTCTTCGCCCCGCGCGCCACTGTCCGCAGTGCGGAGCCCCGCTCGAGCGCGCACAGATCGAAGGGCGCGAGCGTTCGCGCTGCGCGGCGTGTCGTTTCGTGGTGTACGAGAATCCGGCCTGCGCATCGGCCGCGCTCGTCATCGACGCCCAGGGTCGCGTGCTGCTCGTCAAGCGCGCCATCGAGCCTTGCAAGGGCGACTGGGCCCTGCCGGCGGGGTACCAGGAACTCGACGAGGAGCCGGCCGCGACGGCGGAACGCGAAGCGCGCGAGGAATGCGGCCTCGAAGTGCGTGCAGAGCAGGTGTTCGACGTGTTCTTGGTGCGCGCTCCCGACCGCAAGCCGTGCACGCTCAGCGTCTTCTTGTGCCGCCACGTGTCCGGCACGCCGCGCGCCGGCGACGACGCGCTCGAAGCCTGTTGGTTCGCGCTCGACGCGCTGCCGCCCAACATCGCCTTCGACAATGCGACGCGCATCCTCTCGCGCTTGCTCACTGACGAGCGCTATGGTTCGCGCCTGCAGCGCGCCGAGCGCGATGCTTCGCGCACACACACCGAGGCGCACGACCCTCGCCCGACCACGAACATGAACAGCACCTCCGATTCGTCCGCGCGCGGACGCCCGATTTCCTACAAGGACTCCGGCGTCGACATCGAGAAGAAGTACAGCGCGGTCGATCGCGCGACCGAGGCGATCCGCGCGACCTTCACCAAGGGCGTGGTCGGCGACATCGGAGCTTTCGGCGGGCTGTTCGATCTCGAGCGCGCCGGCGTCGGCAAGGGCATGTTGGTCGCTAGCGCCGACGGCGTCGGGACCAAGTTGGAAGTCGCCAAGCGTGCTCGCGTGTACCACACGGTCGGGCGCGACTTGGTCAACCACTGCATCAACGACATTCTCGTGCAGGGTGCGCGGCCGCTGTTTTTCCTCGACTACATCGCGGTCGGCACGATGGTGCCGGCAATCGTGAGCGAGCTGATCCGCGGTTGCGCGGACGGATGTCGCGAGAGCTCCGTGGCCTTGCTCGGCGGCGAAACGGCGGAGATGCCGGGCCTCTACGCGCCCGGCGATTTCGACTTGGCCGGGTTCATCATCGGCATCGTCGAACCGGCGCGGTTGCTTGACGCGAGCCGCGTCGTCCCGGGTCACGTCGTGCTCGGACTCGCCTCGGCCGGGTTGCACACCAACGGCTACTCGCTGGCGCGCAAGATCCTGTTCGACGCGCTGGGGCTGACGACGGATTCGCGGCCGCGCGAACTTGGCGGCGTGTCGGTCGGCGAAGCGCTGCTGGCGGAGCACCGCAGTTACTACAAGCTGCTTTGGCCGTTGCTCGAACAGAACCGCATCGCGGCGATGGCGCACATCACCGGCGGCGGTCTGGTCGACAACATGCCGCGCGTGTTGGGCGCGAACGACGCGGTGCTCGATCGCAACAGCTGGACCGTTCCGCCGCTGTTCCGCTACTTGTGCGAAGCCGGGCAAGTCGACGCCGAGGAGCGCTACCAGGTGCTCAACATGGGCATTGGGATGACGCTGATCGTCGACCCTGCGCACGAAGCGGCCGTGCGCTCGCACCTCGAAGGCGCCGGCGAAGCGGTGTGGCGTTTGGGCCGCATCGAGGCCGGTTCCGGCATCGTGCGTTGGTCGCGTTAGGCGTCGCGCCGAGCGCGCGTGACAGCGCTCGCTGACGCTCGATCCGGCGCCTGCACGTTCGAGACGGGCCGAGAAGGCCTCTGGACCCTGGCACGTGCGCGCGCCAAGCTGTGCGCCCCGCCGCAAACCTGTGCAACTTCGCGCGTTGGGCGGGCTACCCGAAACCATGCCGATCACCACCCATTCCAAGGCGGCCCGTCGCGCCCCGCAGAACCCGACCGTGACGTCGACTTCGCCGAGGACGCGCGGAGTCCTTGCCGCACTCATCGGTGTGTGCGCACTGTCGTTCGCGGCGGTCGCGCCGTTCCGGCAAGGCGAAGTGGATCCGCGCGATCAACAGGCGCTCGGCAAGCTGCTGGCGAAGTACTTCAAGGACGGCGCGAAGGAAGAGGCCAAGGAGAAGGCCAAGGTCGAGATCACGGCGGCGCTCGAGAAGATCGGCAAGAAGAAGGACAAGAGCGTGAAGGACGGCGGCGAGGCCGTGCTCGCGGCGCTGTACATGACCCGCGACCTGGGGCGCGCGATGTTCTATTCCGGCGAGTACAAGACGCTGGCCGGCGGCAAGGTGCTGAACGAGGACGCCGGTGACAAGAAGTCGCCGCTTCCCTACGCGCTGTCGCTGCCCAAGACCTACAAGAGCTCCGGCGCGCCGCAGACGCTGATCTTGTGCATTCCGGGAACGAAGGACGGCAAGACGCGCACGCCCCAGGACTACCTGACCGATCAGTTGACCGACTCCGTTCTGCGCGACGGCGCGGTGATCGCCGTGGTCACGATGCCGGCCGCGATTGCGAATTGGCCCACCGACGAGGGCATCAAGGCGGTGATGTACACGCTGCGCGACATCCGCTCGAACGTCGCTTGCGATGCCGACCGCGTGTACCTGCTCGGCCGCGACCAAGGCGTCGCCACGGCCCTGTCGATCTGCTCGCGCTTTCCGCACCTGTTCGCCGGAGTGATCGGCATGGCAGGCGATGCGGGTGCCGACACGGGACACGCCAATTTCCACAACCTGCCGACCTTCTTCCAAGGCGGTGGCGGGCAGGCGAGCGCCTTCGAGGCCAAGGTCAAGGAGGCCGGCTACAACAACTGCACCGTGAAGCCCGAGGCGACCGTCGCCGACATCTGGGCTTGGATCCAGCAGTCGCCGCGCGTGTCCTATCCGAGCAAGGTCACCCTGGCGCCCGGCGTGCCGATCCCGAACAAGGCCTATTGGCTGTCGATCCCTCCGACCGAGGGCGTGCAAGGCGTGGTCAAAGGCGAAGCGGATCGCGCGACGAACACGATCGTCGTCACCACGCCGGCGGTGCGCAACATCACGATCTTCTTCAACAACGAACTCGTCGATCTGTCCAAGCCGGTGAAGATCGTGATCAACGGTCGCGAGCGTCAAGAAAAGATCACGCCGTCAGTCGACGAGTGGCTCGCGCTGTTTTTGAGCGGCGCGAGTGACGCGGGCCGTGTGTACGTGGCGCGCCGCGACTACGACGTGCCGAAGTAGGCGCGCGCTCGAGCCGGGCGCAGGAACAACGAGTGGACGAACCGCGCAGCGCGTCCGGCGTGTTGCTCGTCGCCGCCTTGGCGGGCGCGGCGACGATGGCCTTGGAGTTGGGCGCGGTGCGACTGATCGCGCCGTGGTTCGGCACGAGCGTCACGGTGTGGACCAACGTCATCGGCGTGATCTTGCTCGCGCTGTCGATCGGTTACTTGGCCGGCGCGCGACTGGCGCGGCGCGGCGCCCATGAACGCAGCTTGGCCTGGGTGCTGCTCGCCGCGGCGGCTTGGACCGTGTGGTTGCCGGCGCTCGTCGGTCCGCTGTGCCGCGTCGTCATGCCGTCCGGCATCGGGCTCGACCAAGCCTTCGAAGTCTGGAAGTGGGGCAGCCTCGCAGCGACGCTCGTGTTGTTCGCGCCGTCGGCCGTGCTGCTCGGATGTGTCGGGCCCCTGGCCGTCGAGACGGTGCAGCAGCGTGAACGCGGCAGCGCCGGTTCCGCGGGCGGACGCGTGCTCGGTGTCTCGACGCTCGGCAGCCTGGTCGGAACATTTGCAACGACGCACGTGCTCGTGCCGCGCCTTGGACTTTCGTGGACGTTTCTTGCCGCGGGGGCGACCTTGGCAGTGCTCGGTGCGGCGCTTTTCATCGCGCAGCGTCGACGTGTCGGAGCACTGCTCGTGCTCGCGACGATCTCGCTGACGGGTTCGGCGCTGCGCTGGTCACGTATCGAACGCGCCGAACTGCCCGCCGGGGTCACGCTGCTCGAGGAATGCGAATCGGCCTACCAATCGCTGCGCGTCGTCGAGGACCGGCGCTGGGGCGCGCCCGTGCGGCTGCTGCAGGTCAACGAAGGGCTCGATTCGTTCCAGTCGGTGTGGAGCGAGCAGCCCGGTCTGCTCGGCCAGGGCTACTACTACGACCTGTTCGCGCTGCCGGCTTGGTGGAGCGGCGCGCCGAAGCGTTGGAAGGTGCTCGTCTTGGGCTTGGGTGCCGGCACGGCTTTCCGCGTGCTCGAAGGCGCGAGCCCGCAGCATTGCGAACTCGAGTTGTGGGGGGTCGAGATCGATCCGGCGGTCGTTGCGGCGGGCGTGCGTCGCTTCGAACTGAAGCCGGACGCACCGCGCGTGCACGTACTTTCCGGCGTCGACGGCCGCGCGGCACTGGCCGTGTTGCCGCGCGATTTCGATTTGATCGTGCTCGACGCCTACGCGCACCAAGTCGAGATTCCGTTCCACCTAGCGACCGAAGAGGCGTTTGCCGAAATGCGCGCGCACCTGGCGCCCGGCGGCTGGCTGTCGATCAATGTCGGCGGCTTCGGCTTCGACGATCCGGTGGTCGCGGCGGTCGGAGCGACGGCGGCGAGCGTGTTCACGGAAGCCACGGTTGCGTACCGCGTGCCGCGCTCGCGCAATTTCGTGATCTTCGCGCGCCGCGACGCGCAAGTGCCCACGCCGGACGGTGACGCGTTCTGGTTCGCGGGCGACGTCGCGACGCGCCAACTGCCGTCGTTGTCGCTTCCGACTTCGGTGCATCGCTTCGACCGAAACGACGGGGTCGTGTTGAGCGACGATCGCAGCGCGCTCGACCAGTTGCAGCAGCGTTCGTTGGAGCAAGGCCGTGCGCGCCTCGCGTCGAATCGCTAGCTCGCTGTTCGCAGCCTGCTGCGGCGCACTTCCGTCGCAGGATGCTGCGCAGCAGGTGCGTGAGCTGCACGCGGCCGGTCGCTATGGCGAGGCCCTCGAGCTGACGCAACGCATCGGAGCTGCCGACCTACGCGCCGAGTGGCGCTTCCAGCTGTTGAACGACGGCGGCGATTTGCCCGCCGCACTCGAGGCCGCGGAAGAGGGACTGCGCGTCGCGCCGACGCACCGCGGGTTGTTGCAGAACGCAACCGTGTGCGCCGTGACGCTCGGGATCGCGGAGCGCTCCGCAGTTCTGTGCGAGCGTTGGCGCGCGGCCGTCGAAGCGGAAGTCACCGAGCCTGGTGAGCGTGCAGTGGCGCTCGAAGCCACGGAACGCATGCGCGGCGAGGTCGCGGGGATGCGCCGGCGCCGGATGCCTCGCGAAGT